>NZ_VTSR01000021.1 GCF_008329715.1 Gimesia chilikensis
CCCAATCAAACCTTGGAAGAGCATTTTATTACCAGCAACCTGGCAGTCTACAGAAATCAGGAAAACAGCATAAAAAACTGCTCTGGTGGGAACGAACTTAAGAGCGGAGTTACTAGCGCCTTGCCGCTCAGTTGGTGTTGGTGTCCGCTCTAAATACTACAAGCCAACTGTGTCACCCAATACGGACCGAATTCATTCGGAGTTACAGTTGGATCTGACTCCTTAATTCTCTTCGATTTTGGTGATCTCTATTCCGTTCCAGATGCATGTCATTACTTCACAAGATGCTTTCGGGCCATTCGATTTGCTCATCCTCGATCCACTGAATCCGAGGTGAAGGCTCTTCTGGATGATTTAAAAAATCTTCGACTGCTAACCAGGCATCGTCAGCAGACAGAAAACAACCGACTGGATACGTCAGGTCATCTAATTCTGCAAATTCAGCAAGCCTGTTTTTGTCGCGCAGAGAGAAGCAGCAATATTCAGGACAATTCGTCTTTAAATTATCACAGGTCAGTTGCAACAGGAATCCAAAATCTGACCGATGTATAATGACAAGTGAATAATCTTTGTCAGCCTCAGATCGATAAGATAAAACTCCAGCTCCTTCCGCATCCCAGGTTTCCGGCTTGTAATCCTGAAAATATTTCTTCCACTGATCAGGCTCACAACTACCGTTGGCAAAAGTCATAAACGTATTGTGAAATCCTGTCATAGAACTATTTTAAACCTTTCCTGTTTGCTGCGATTACCCCGAATTGCTCTGGAGAGCCTGTTGTCAAAAGCAGTTTCGTTGAGAATCCGTTTCGCCAGAGTGGCAATCACAATACGTTTTTTGATTACTCATAAGAGTTGGGTCTGCTCCTCTCAGATTAAAGTTGCTGACACAGTTTCATAGTCTGGTTCAAGATCTTCTCGAAACTCATCTGAGGTATTTCTTCGATATCAGTCCCATCACTATTGTGATCAACAAAGATCTGCTCGGGACGTGCGATTGAAATCAGAAATGATTCCGCTTCCAATCCTGATCCGAAGCAAAAGTATTTCCCGTGGTATCAGGAGTTTGCCTGGATCCATTCCTGTGTCAGGGGGAAGAACCCCCGAATCTCGAGGATGCCCCTGGCGTCAGTAATTTCGACAGGGGTGACTTGTGCCAGCAAGTCTTTACATTCATAAAGCGACTTCAGCCCGTTGGGGACCTTAGCTCCATAATACTCTGCAAACGCAGCGAAATCGGGAGATCGAAATTTCTCCTGCAGTTGTGCCCTGTGTGTCCTGCGATAACCTTCGTAGTCAAAATTGTCTGTCATAGTTGATTTCCCGGTTTGCATTCAATGCGCTTCGCTTCAGGACTGCTCCTTTTTGTCCCCGTTGTGTGAACCCCAGTAAAACATGGGAACTGATCAGGGGATAGACCGTGTGTAGTTCAGCAGCAGATCGTGGCAATTGATTTCTGAGCCGGATCGGCGTTGAAGATCGATGATATCCTCTAAATGTTCGAACCGTAGTTGACCGTTGAGTCGCAATAAAGATTCAGATTCATTAGTTCCCTGCTTAAGGTGTTGTGCTCCACCGAGGTCCTCAACGAGATAGAAAAACAGATAAGCCAGCATGCCCTGTTCACTTCGCGCGATTACAGTCAAATCCTCCAGATCTTCATAGTCAATTTCCACGAATTCTTCGTCCCGAAGAGCCAGCAGACTGAGCTCACATTCCCAGAGAGGAACAATCTCTGGAGCCGATTCCCCATCCCAGGTGGCCGGCAGGGGACCGCCCGTCTCACTCGACGCATAGCAGTATAAGTCTGAAGTATGGCAGCGATATGCTAACTGCTGATCAACTACTTCCCCCAGGCTCAATTCGCGCAAGCCAGTTTTCAAGACTTCCAGTCTCTTTGATCGATGATGTAGCGAAACGATGGGCATGCTTCATTCCCGGGGAGTAATTTAACAGGGTTAGTTTCTACGGTTCTGATGGTGAAGTCCAGGGAATGCAGCCTTTCTGGTGTTTTAATGCAAGATCATTTACCTCCAAACGCCTGGCCGTCTTCGCGGAGGTTTTGCAGTGCGCGGTCGACGATGCGGCGGAACTGCTGGTCCAGTTCGTCGATATTGCGTTTGTCATCAGGGAGCATCATCCAGCACAACATCAGTGCCTGACGGACGGACTGGTCCACCTGCGCCGGGCTGAAGAGATCGCGCATTTTGTCGAACGATTCCTCGTCGTCGGGGTCGAATGCCTGAAAGACCATGGGGTTCTCCTGAGTGAAAAACTGAGGATGTGCGTGCCGGTGCGCTTTCCTACAGCTTAACGATTTTCAGCTACGGGGGTGAGTTTCTTTTTAGTAAAATGGGGGATTGGTTTTCTGGGAAGACCGCGAGTTGATCTACCACGAAAGACACGAAATGCTCGAAGGAGGTGCGTGGGAAATTCGAATACCAGGGGGAGTGGATAAAACCTGGTAGTGCTGCAGGCGACAGGAGGTCGTTGTGTAGTGGCTGGCTGGTGATGCGTTGTGTCTGATTTGGTTCGTTGTTCATGGGAGCGTTGTTGCTGTGACTGGGGGCGTGCGCTGTGCCCTTCTGCTCGCTGTGCTCGGCTTGAATTTCATTCAGGCTCACCCGATTCTGTTCGTGGAATATCATAGCACATGTTTCTTCATTCGGATGTTATCTACCAAACTCGTTTCAACCGGAGCTAATGCCCTGCGGCTCATTTCTTTTGCTGCTTTGACGCTGTTTAGCAATGGGTGATTGTAATTTTAAATACGGATACCGGTGGCTGGTGCCTTGCTGCTTATTTTTATTGGGGTTGGTGATGTTGATGTTGGATTTTGTTGAACGGCGTGTGGGGGTCAAGGGGGATTCGGGTTTTGAGTTTGTTGCGAGTTCCTTTGAGATGGGGGTGAGTGGTCTCTCAAATGCTGTGAGAGTGCTCCGAAATGATTTGAAATTATACGGAACAATGGGAACCGGTTCATTTTGTGTCGGTGAAAAGTGGGGGAAATCGACGCTGATTCAGGTGCTGCTGGGTCACTGGTGGGCGGTGTTCCAGTGCTCGGATCATCCGCCTCGCGCGCAAAGCACAATTGCGACAATTTATGATTCGGGAGGCACCGATCAAGGGCTATCTTTTCAGTGAAAACAGGTGATGGTCAGTCGTGCACAAAACGCACCAGTGATGATGGACGTGGGAGGCGACCTGTCTCACGGATACGAGCGGAGTCCGGGAAAATTATCTCAAAAAAATCCGGGGTGGGTTCCCGGCGGGACGACCGATTTTCTTAAGTTTGTATATATATGACATAAGTATCTTGATTACAGGATGTTAGTAGAGATGGATGACAGACCAGGGGGTTCAGGAGAGATTAATCGGCCCCAACTCGTTTCTGGGTTTCAGATTAGAACAAGTGCAGAGACTCAATTGACGGTCCCCTGCAGGGCTCGCTATTGTGGGAGAAAACGCCTGGATGTTGAGACGCGGGCGACCACCGCTCCGCGTCTGGCGTACTCGCTCTACTACAAAGTTTCTGAAATATCGGAAACGATTTCCCGCCTCGTATCGTAGTAAAAACGGTACCACTCCCCACGAAGCTAATCAAACTGAAAAGGAAGATGGAATGCGACTTTGTCTGGTAATTGCCGCCCTGATTCTGTGCAATCTGCATTCGACAGTAAGGGCCGACAAACCTTTTGAACTCAAGAAAAACGAACGCATCGTGGCGGTCGGAAACGCGCTGGCAGAACGGATGAATCTGTTCGGACAGTTCGAGACCCTGATGCAGACCCGGTACCCCGAGAAGGAAGTCATCTTCCGGAACTTCGGCTGGCCTGCAGATGAAGTGGGAATTCAGCAGCGTCCGAGTAACTACACCACGATCGATGATCCGCTGGAAGTCTTCGGACCGGAAACGTTTTTCTGTTTCTTCGGTTTCAATGAATCGTTCGCCGGGGATTCGAAAGAGAGCCTGGACGCCTTCAAGCAGAACTACCGGAACTACATCGCCGAACAGACAAAGCGTTTCACAAAAGATGGCAAACAACCGCGGTTTGTGCTGATCAGCCCGATTGCCTTTGAATCGACGGGCGATCCGCTGCAGCCTTCCGGTGAAGAAGAGAACAAGAACCTGGCCGCTTATACGGCTGCCATCAAAGAGCTGGCGGAAGAAGACGGTCACCGTTTCGTCGACCTGTTTACGGAAACGAAAGCCAAATTTGGTGCCAAGCCGGGTAACCAGTATACGGTCAACGGAGCGCATGCGAATGAGCAGGGTTACCGCGTTATTGGTCAGCTGCTGGACGGCAGCCTGTTCGTCTCTGAGCATCCGCTGGGGATGGGAACGTCGAAGTTCAATGAGATCCTCAAATGGGTGAATGACAAATCGTGGTTCCATGCACAGGACTACCGGATGCTGAATGGCTGGTATGTCTATGGGGGCCGCCGCACCTGGGACATGGAAACCTTCCCGGGCGAATATCAGAAGATTCGTAAGATGGTCGCCGTGCGTGACCGCTATATCTGGGAGAAGGCTGCGGGGGGTGAAGTTCCCGATCAGCCCGACGATTCGAAGACGGGTGAGGTATTCATTCCCGAAACGATGTTCGGCAGCCGCGATGAACGCTTCCGCGAAATGCGCGAGCCGAAAGAGCTGAAGTATCCGACGCCGGAAGAGTCGATCGAGATGATGACCGTTCCCGAAGGGTTCAAGGTCGAGCTGTTCGCATCCGAGCGGGAATATCCCGAACTGGCGAATCCGAACCAGATTGCCTTCGATAACAAGGGCCGTCTGTGGGTTTCGTGTATGGCGAACTATCCGCAGTGGATGCCCGGTGCAGGGAGACCCAGCGACCGTCTGCTGATTTTTGAAGATACCAACGGCGACGGTAAAGCCGATAACTGTATTACGTTCTACGACAAACTGATTTGCCCGACCGGATTTGAATTCTGGAACGGCGGCGTACTGGTGGTTGATGAGCCGCGGATCCTGTTCCTGAAAGACACCGATGGTGACGACAAGGCCGACGTGGTCCAGCAGATTGTCGACGGGATTGCGACCGATGACACGCACCATACAGTGGGTGCCTGGGAATATTCGAACGGCGGTCTGTTGCACATGCTGGAAGGGGTTTCGCTGTCGACGACACTGGAAACACCTTATGGTGCCTTCCGCAACAAGGACACCGCGGGCTGTTATACGCTGGATCCTCGATCGCTGAAATTCCGTCACTTCCGCACTCCAGGCTACGGAAATCCGTGGTGCCTGGTGTTCGATCAGTGGGGTAACGGGATGGTGGGTGACGGAACCAATGCCAAGCAGCACTGGACGAGTCCGCTCTCCGGTCTGGAAGTCAACACGCGGCGTACGCTGGAGCCTAACTTCGATAACCAGGGAATGCGTCCCGCAGTGGGTAACGAATTCCTGATTTCGCGCCATCTGCCGGAAGACGTGCAGGGCCAGTTTATCTATGCCTGCGTGATCAACATGCACGGCATGCCGCGATTCAATCTTCGCGATCAGAAAGATGGTTCGGGTTTCGAAGGGGAACGCGTGGAAGACCTGCTGTCTTCGACCGACATGATTTTCCGTCCCGTCGATCCGAAGATTGGTCCTGATGGCGCGGTCTGGTTTGGAGACTGGTGTAATGCGTTGATTGGTCACATGCAGTACTCACAGCGTGACCCGAACCGCGATCACAAACATGGCCGCGTTTATCGTCTGGTCAATACGAAGAAACCACTGCTCAAGCCGGTGACACAAGCCGACAAGTCGATTGAAGAACTGCTGGAGCAGTTGAACGCCTACGAACTGCGGACCCGTTATCGTGCCCGTCGCGAATTGTGGGACCGTGATCGGGATCAGGTCCTGGCGGCTGTGAATAAGTGGGTTGAAGGTGTGGATGATCCGAAGCAGCTCTGCGAAGCGATGTGGCTGCAGGAGAGCTTCCGGGCCGTGGATACCAGGCTGGTCGATCGGATTCTGGCGAGCGATGTCTACCAGGCACGTGCTGCCGCGATTCATACGCTGGTCAATGAAAAGGATCGTCAGCCGCAGCTGAAAGAATACCTGGCGAAAGCCGTTAACGACCCGAACCCGCGGGTACGACTGGAAGCCGTCCGTGGTCTGAGCTTCTTCGGAACCGTGGAAGCGACTCAACTGGCACTGCAGGCTGCCAACCATGAGATGGACTACTGGGTCGATTACACGCTGGAGCACACGCTGCATGCGTTGAAGCCGGCCTGGGAAGTGGCGGAATCGAAGCCCGATTTCCTGGAAGGTTCATCCACGGCCGCGAAGAAATACCTCGACCGTTATAAAAAGATGACCGGACCGGGTGGGGCGGCTGTGAAACCGCTGGAGATTGCCGGTTCCGAGGAAGCTTCGGAAAGCAAACGTAAAGCTGCGATTCGTGAGCTAGCCAAGATGAGTGGCGGTAATTACGAGCGGGGCGAAGGCGTGTTCAAGCAGGTCTGCTCTGCCTGTCACATGGTGGGCGACCTTGGCAAGAAGTTCGGTCCGGACCTGAGCGACATTGGTCAGCGGGTGAGCAAGATCGAGATGATGACTTCGATCCTGATGCCCAATGATAAAATCTCCAAAGGTTTCGAGACAGTCGCGATTGTGACGATCGAAGGTGAAGTGCATACCGGCTTCATCCTGGCCGAAGACGAGAAAATGATTTCGCTCGGTCTGGCGAAGGGAAAGAAGATCGACATTCTCAAAGACGACATCGAACTGCGTAAGCCGATGAAGTCGAGTTCGATGCCCGAAGGATTGATCAAGACGATTGCCCCGATCGAGTTTCTGGACCTGGTGGCCTATCTTTCCCGGCAAAGGCAGATCGCCGCAGTAGAGGATCAGGAAGGCTGGATCAGTGCGAAGCAGAAAACGGTCAAGCTGCGGAAGAAGAACGGCTTCAAAGAGATCTCCCGCGATGCTGCCCTCAAGTTTGGCGGTAAGTTCGGGAACAAGACCTGGAACAAGGACGCGTATCTGTTTCTGACCGACGTTCCTGCGGAGCGGTTTGATTTCGCGTTCCATTCCAATCTGGATTCCGAGTCGCCTTATGTCACGATTCGGCTCAAGGACGATTCTGAAATCCGTTCGATCTGGTTGAAGAACCGGAAGGGGCTGCAGGAGCGGGCCGCAGGTCTGACGGTGTGGATCTCTTCTGACGGGACGAATTTCGAGAAGGTCTGGACGGCTGAAAAAGTGCAGCCCGAGTGGACCATCGATCTGCCCGAAGGGACGCGTGCGAAATTCGTCCGCGTGGGTCTGGAAGGGGAAGGGACACTCCACCTGCACCAGGGCGCGATTTTCGGTCGATAAGGCTGAAAAGGCGGAACTTTTCTGCCGCTGTGGTGCTCAATATGATTAGATGATTTCTCCCCTGGTCTGGGTCTTCAGATCAGGGGTTTTTATTGGATTGACGGGTTTTATGAAGATTGCGATGAACCGGCTGTCTGGTCGATTCGTTCGCGTGGAAGGGTCGCTTAGTGGAAGATCGTTCCAGGATTGTCTGAGTTTGTAGAATTTGGGCGCTGTGCATCCTGTTTTTACCTTTTCTTTTTCGGGTGACTGCCGTTAGTATGTGTGGTATATACTTGTATTGCATGGAGGCGAAAAACAGGCACATCTGACGGTAAAGCAGGGAAAAAACGGATCTCACTGTTAAAAAGTGGAGAATGTTGTTCCTTCCGCATTACTTTTTGACTAAATTCAAGTCCCTATCGTATCTCATTTTAGCATTATTTCAGGCCAGATATTCGGGTCTTTCCTGTCGCAGGATCAGTCCCGGTTTTGAGGTGCAGCAGCGTGAAATCTTTCTGGGCATATTTATTGATTCTGTTGAGCGTGTTATTCGTCTCGGCAGAGTTGCAGGCTCAACCCGTTGTCGAGGGCGATAACGGGAACGATTCTGCAGCGCGGACACCTGCGAATACAGGGCAGGTAGGAAAGTATCCCCCGGTGCCGATCCGGTTCTTCAGGGGCAACGGGCCTTCGACCTCCTCTCAGGGTTTCTATTTTAACTTCTGGAAGATGCTGTTCGTCTGCCTGCTGTTTCTGCTGTGGGCGAAAACATCTTACTGGGTGGACGATGACAGCAGGGCGTTGAAGTGCAACACGGAATTCTGGAGTTCGCTGATTCTGGTAGCCGGTGCGCTCGGATTTCTGCTGGTGTTCTGCATGCCGAATTTCATTGTCGGTTTTCTGGTGCTGGCAGCCGCCTATGCGGCGCCGCTGGGGTTCTATATCAATGAGCGGAACGCCAAAGTACCGGCTTCCAGCAAGGTGATGACACCCGATCATATCCGCAAGCTGACTTTGCGTTACCTGGCACGGATGGGAATCCGCGTGGGGGGCAAGAAGACCCAGGAAGCCGCGATGGGCCCCGATATCCGTTTCATCGGGAAATCTGCGACAGGGCGGGGTGACGATCCCAGCAGTTCGCGTCGGGTCGAAAACTCGCGTGGGTTCCTGGCTGCGAAAGAGCTGATTCACGATGCGATCATGCGTCGAGCCACCGACGTGCACCTGGAGCCGAAAGAGGATGAATACGGCGTCCGCCTGCGTATCGACGGGGTGATGTATCCCACCGAAGGCTTTGACCGTTCGATCGGCGAAGCGGTACTGAATATTTTCAAAGTGCTTGGTGCCATGGACATCACGGAGAAACGTCGTCCCCAGGATGGTAGTTTCCGTGCGATCATGCCGGACCGGGAGATCGATTTTCGTCTTGCCAGCCAGGGGACCCGTTATGGCGAAAAGATGAGTCTGCGTATTCTGGACCAGACGAACTCGATCGCTTCACTTTCGGAACTGGGGCTGCGGAAACAGATCGTCGACAAGATGAGTGCGCTTGTCAAACAGCCACACGGCCTGTTCCTCTGCTGCGGTCCTACCGGTGCCGGTAAGTCGACGACCCTGTATGCTGCTTTACATGAAATTGACCCTTACCAGCGAAATATCATTACGATTGAAGACCCGGTGGAATACCGGATTGAGAATGTTTCGCAGATTGAAATCAACCAGAAAGCCGGCCAGACTTTCGCCGAGTCGCTGCGGAGTATTCTGCGTCAGGACCCGGACGTGGTCATGATCGGCGAAATTCGAGATGCCGAAACCGCGCGGATTGCCTGTCAGGCCGCGAATACCGGTCACATGGTGTTCTCCACGGTTCACGCCAATGATACCTTTACCGCTTTGTACCGTCTGATCGACCTGGAAGTCGAGCCGTTCATGCTGGCCAGTTCGCTGTCGGCACTGCTGGCTCAGCGTCTGGCGCGACGTCTGTGTCCGGACTGTAAAGAGGCGTATCAGCCCAATCCGGAGTTCCTGAAAAAGGCGAACCTGCCGCCGGACAAGGTGAAAAGTTTTTATCGTCAGCCGAAGAATCCGGAGATTGTCTGTCCGACCTGCGGTGGTCTGGGCTACTACGGACGTATCAGCGTGGTGGAGCTGCTGGAATTCAACGAGCGGATGCGGGATATGATTCGCGACGATGCCGGCATGTCCCAGTTGAAAGCACAGGCCCGTAAGAACGGGATGCTGTATATGAAAGAAGAAGGCCTGCGGCTGGTGGTCAAAGGCATTACCTCGATTGATGAATTACTGCGTGTCGTGAAGTGATATTCGACGAGCAGAGGTTGATCCCGGGTTGAGTACCCGTTGAAACGCGATTCAGTTCAGTTTGGATTTATAACCATGATTGATATTCTCTTGCTGGCGATTCTGGGAATCGTAACCTGGTGTGTTGCCAGCGAAGGCGCCTGGGGAGCGGGGTTCATTTTTGTCTCCGTGCTGTTGTCCGGGCTGCTGGCAATGAATTTCTTTGAACCGCTGGCCACATTCATGTCCGGCAATGTGATTGGCTCTGGAGCCTGGCAGCAGAGGTGGGACAGTATTGCACTGATCGGGTTGTTTGTCGGATTCGTCTTCCTGTTCCGCGAGGTGACCGTACGGATTGCGCCCGCTTATATGCAGGTTCATCCCCTGGTGCACGAGATTGGTCGCTGGGGTTTCGCAGCACTCACCGGTTACATCACGATGGCATTCCTGTTGACTGCCCTGCATACTACGGCATTGCCGCGAGACTTTATCGGTTTTACTCCGGAACGGGACAACCTGTTTGGAGTGGTCGCCCCCGACCGCCAGTGGCTGGGTTTCACCCAGTACGTGTCTGAGAAGTCGATGCGGAACGGTGCCCTGGGGCATATCTTTGATGGCCCTGAGTACTCGCTGCCGAATCATCAGAATCGGGTCTGGCCTTCATTTCCGATTCGCTACGCTTCACGCCGGGCCAGTGGGACGGGGGCTGTTGCGCCGCCGCCGGTTTCCAAAGATAAAGCAGATCGCTCGTTCTAGCCCGAGGCTTCCGTTCTGCGGGTGATTTGAACGACGCGGGGTCTTAATCATCCATTTTATGGAAGAGGTCGACCAGCTGCGGGATGAAGCGTTCAAAGGCTCGTGCGCGGTGGCTGAGGTGCTGCTTGACGATGGGGGCCAGTTCGCCGAACGTTTTGTGCAGCTCGATGATCTCGAAATAAGGATCGTAGCCGAAGCCGTTCTCGCCGCGTGCCTGGTCCGTCATTCGTCCCCGACAAAGGGCTTCGACCTGCAGGCAGATCTCCCCCTGGGGATTAGAGAGGGCTACGTTACAGATGTAGGCGGCGGTCCGTTCGGGCAGGGGAACGTCTTTGAGTTCCTCCAGCATTTTGGCGTTGTTTTTTTCGTCGGTCGCATTCTCACCACTGTAGCGGGCCGAATAGATTCCGGGCGCTCCGTCTAACGCGTCGATCATCAGCCCGCTGTCTTCGCCGATGGTCCACTCGGAGATTGCCTGTGCCGTCTCGTAAGCTTTCTTGGCAGCATTCTCTGCGAAGGACTGACCGTCTTCAACGACCTCCTGTGCCTGGGGGAAGTCGGCGACACTCTGAACTTCGATGCCGTGTGGTTTAAGCAGCTCGGCGATTTCGCCTGCTTTTTTCTGGTTACGACTGGCGAGCACGATGCGTGGGTAGTGAGACATGAATGAGCTGGATTTCACTGCTGAAACGGAAGAAGAAAACGTTGTCCGGCTTACTCTGCCTGTGGTCTTTGTGGACCACTGCGCAAAAAGAAGCCTTCCCGATGTCTGGCACTTTAGCAGGCCTGACGGACAGAGGGAAGGCAACAGAATGAATCGATTGTCCGCGGTGTCGTTAGCGGGACTTGGGATTCTGCATCAGCATCGGTTTGGGATCGAAGACCCAGGAAGCTGATGGAGGTGCAGAGGGGGTGCTGCCGGGAATCACGAAGTATTCCGCGGTCATGGTCTCCACGCCGGTTTCCGGGTGCGGCTTCATTTTAGAGCCGAAGAGTTTGGCGTATTCCTTGATCCGGGGATCATCGGCAGAGTCAAACGAACCGACGGTCACAATGGAACGGTACTTTTCGTGTAAAACGTACGCATCGATATTACGGGGGGCACCCGCAGGGAAGCCATAGCTTTTCGCGTTACGTAATGCTTTGGCCAGTGACCAGGCATTTTCGGCAGCCCGGTCCAGGGCGTTGCTGACTTTCAGAGTTTCGTTCGCATTTTGAAAGCGGGAAGTCGCGGTCTGGGTGACGGAGTTACCGTAGAACGAAGCCACGACCAGCGAATACTTACCCTGATTCTTCAGCAGCGAGTATTCGATACCTGAGTTCAGTTTGGCGATCAGTGGATCCTGTTTCCGTTGCGCAACTTCCTGTGGAGAGAGCAGCGGATTGATCGTGAGGAACGCACCGCTTAACGGTCCGGGCTGGCCGGGAGTCTTTTTATAAACGCCGTTTTCGGTGATGACTTTAGGATGGAAGTTCTTGATGTACTTCAGAGTTTTCTGAGCGACATCGTCTTCGCTGTCGGAATAGTTACCGGCGATCACGGAGATCATGGCCCGCTGGGCAGCGTAGCTGCGGCGTTCTTCCCGGCCGAGACGGTCCAGCGTATTGAAGCGTTGGATAACGGCTTCCTGGCTGAAAGTATAAGCGGGAATGCCCCGTTTACGCAGTTCGAAGACCAGTTCGTCGGCTGCTTCCTGGGCGGACAACCCTTTGGATCGCCTGCTCTCAGGAATATCACGCAGGCTGGCGACCATGATCATCCAGGGCCCATGCCGTTTGGTGAGCTTGTACTTCTTGCCTGGCTCAGCTTCAATCCGGGCATACGCTTCCGGCGTGATGGCTGTCGAACAGACAATGACAGTGAGTAAAATGATCAGGCTTTTGCTAAGCAGTTGCGTGGTCCGCATATCAGTATCCCTTCTGAAAGCGTCCGAACCGGTTGGAATTTTAAGGCTAGCGGGCGGAGATTCCACTGCATCCTGAGCGCGAATCGGTACCCGTGTTACAGACTTTGGTCGTGAAGATGTTGAGATGACTCAGACATGTGCGGGGGAGTCTAGCAGTTCTGCAAAATTGAGTCCAGAGCTGATTTCTCTCGTCTCACAGGGGGCTGGTTCTTGAGAGAATCAGCGGGATTTCACTCACAAAGTCAGAAAAAGATTCCCCTGCCTGCCCGAAGAAACATATAATCTAAGTGTAAACAAGATAATAAGATAAGTTAGAGGGTGAGAGGCACAGAACCTCACTTCAGCGGCGTCTTAGCAGGAAAGCAGACATGCGTGTACTCGTGATTTCGGACATTCATTCCAACTGGGCGGCTTTGTCTTCGCTTCAAGAAGAATTCGATTATTGTCTCTGTATCGGCGATCTTGTGGACTATGGCACAGACCCGGTGCCGTGCATCGAATGGGTGAAGCAGCATGCGACCGCCTGTGTGCGGGGGAACCACGATCACGCCGTCGCCCAACGAGTGGAAGCCAAGGGTTCGACCGGTTTCCGAAAGCTGGCCTGTTTCACGCGTCCGTTGCACTGGGACCTGCTGGATCGGGTACGCATGAAATACCTGGCGCGGCTGCCGATCTCACAGCAGATCACAATTGAGGGAGTGACCTTCTACCTGGTACACGGAACTCCCCGCGATCCCCTGGATGAATATCTGGGTGAAAACGAAGCGGGCTGGAGGTCTCGTCTGCAGGGAATCAATGCGAATTTTGTCTGCGTGGGGCATACCCATCTTCCGTTCCATCTCGATCTGGGAGACAAGCAGGTGATCAACCCGGGCAGCGTGGGACAGCCTCGCGACGGGGACCCCCGTTGTTCCTATGCGATCATTGAGGACGGGCAGGTAACTCTCAAGCGGCAGGAATATGATATCGAGGCCGCGATTCGTCAGATGGAAGCAGCCGGCCTCTCCGGAGAATCACTGGAGCTGGGCGCCAGCGTTCTCCGGAATGGACGAATGACTGCAGAAGCGAGTCAGAAAGAGTGACCGCTTAAGCCTGAGGCTCGGTCATGCTCATCGGGTCGAGGGCTTCTTTCAGAGTCTCTGCAGGCAGGATTTCCTGCTCGGTGCAGAGCTCGCGAATCGTCTTGCCTGACTTGAAGGCTTCCTTGGCGAGCGCAGATGCTTTCTCGTAGCCGATATGTGGATTCAGGCTGGTTACCATCGACAGGCTGTTTTCCACAGCCGCGTTGCAGGCCTCTTCGTTGGCTTCCATGTTTTCCAGACAGAGCTTCACGAATTCGTTGCAGGAGTTCGCCAGCAGGTGCACGCTTTCCAGAGCCGTGAAGCCCATGACGGGCATCATGATATTCAACTGGAACTGACCGCCGGCGGCTCCCGACATGGTGATGGTCTGGTCGTTGCCGATCACGCGGGTGGTGGCCTGCATCATGCTTTCGCACATGACCGGGTTAACCTTGCCCGGCATGATGGAGCTACCCGGCTGCAGGTCGGGGATCTTGACTTCATAGAATCCGCAGCGCGGACCCGAGCCGAGCCAGCGAATGTTATTGGAAACGTTGAACAGTGTGGTGGCGATGGTTTTCAGTTCGGCGTGACATTCAACCAGACCGTCGCGCTGGGCGTTGCCTTCGAAGTGGTCGACCGCTTCGACGAAAGCGATCCCCGTCAGCTTCGCCAGTTCTTCGCTGACCCGTTTGCCGAATTCGGGGTGCGTGTTGATTCCGGAACCAACCGCCGTTCCACCGACGGGCAGTTCATAGACTGCTTCCGCGGCTCGTTTGGCGCGACCGATACTCAGTTCCAGCTGACGGGCGAAGCCGCCAAATTCCTGGCCGAGTCGCAGAGGTGTGGCGTCTGCGAGGTGAGTCCGTCCGATCTTGATGATCTGGTCCCAGGCTTTCGCTTTTTCTTTCAGGCTGGCAGCCATCTTTTCCAGACCGGGGATCAGCTGTTCGTGAATGCTGGTCGCGACAGCGACGTGAATGGCGGTCGGGAAGGTGTCGTTGGTGCTCTGACCCATATTCACGTGATCGTTGGGATGCACGGATTTATCAGCAGCGAAGCGGTCTTCCCCCAGAATTTCAATCGCCCGGTTGCTGATCACTTCGTTGACGTTCATGTTGCTCGAGGTTCCCGAACCGGTCTGGTAGACGTCGATCGGGAACTGATCGTCGTATTTGCCTTCGGAGACTTCGGTGGCTGCCGAGACCAGGGCCTTGATCTGTTCGTCGTTGAGGGGATTCTTGCCCGTGCCTGAGAGTTTTCCCAGATCGCGATTCGCATGTGCGGCGGCCAGCTTGACCTTGCCCATGGCGTGGATCAGGCTGGGGGGCAATGTGTTCCCGGAGATCTGAAAATTCTCAACGGCCCGCTGCGTCTGCGCGCCATAATACGCTTCTGCGGGAACCTGCACTTCGCCCATTGAATCACGTTCGGTTCGAAACCCCGACATGGTTTGTTTCCTGTCACTAAGAGAGTGTAAATATTGTCTTCACGTAAAAAAGCCGGTGATCTGTCAGCAGAACACCGGCCTCAATTTTAGCAAGTTGTGCCGTTTTCTCAATTGCCCCGCCACCTGGGCGGGAATTTGCTTAAGGCAGCGGCTGGGAGCTGCGGAGGTAGCTGAACAGGTCCTGGATTTCCTGATCCGAGAGCTTGTCGAGCAGCCCCTCGGGCATCAGTGATTTTTTCTGCGGCAGCATTTCGTCGATGTTGTCGCGCTCAACAGTGATGCTCTGGCCGTCCGCGCTGCGGATCACGATCACATTGTTGTCCTGGTCCGCCAGGAAGCCGTTCACTACCCGACCGTCATCAGTGACAACCAGATAGGTTTCGAAACCTTCCCGGATTTCATTGGACGGATTGACAATGTTGACCAGCATGCGGCCCACGTCGTCCCGTTTGAAGGAAGTCAAGTCGGGACCGATCTCACCGCCATCGCCGAACAGTTTATGGCATTTACCACAGTGCTTCTGGAAGAGCTTCTCACCGGCGTAGCGATCGGGTTCTGCCTGGCTGGCGAGCAGCATCTTCTGGTGCGCTGCGATCTGTTGCTGCATCTGTTCGGTGGTCGCACCCGCGATTGAGCCGAAGTGCTTCTGAATCAGATTGCTGATGCCATCATCACTGAAGACAGTCATCTTGCGGGCAGTTTCGACGGGGACGGTCGCCTTGTTAATCTTGCCGGCATCAATGGCCTGCAGGAAATCCTTCGCCCATGCTTTACGAATTGTAAGCAGGGTCTGGGCGGCACTCCGCAGATCGTCCGACATGTTGGGATAGAGGGCCGTTACCGTTTTGCCGATGGCGTCATCCGGGTACTGCTGCAGGGCGCTGATCGCTGCGATCTGCATCTGCAGGTCACTTGAGTTGGAAATGATATCCAGCAGCACGGGGACGCAGGCAGGTACTTTGACTTCACCAAAGATCTGAATCAGGTCGAGTCGCTTCTGGTTATCTGCTTTTGAATCTGCGACGATCTTCAACGCTTTCTGGATGGCCTCTTTGTCACCCTGTCGCAGCCCCAGGGAGATCGACTGTCCGCCATACTTCGACATGGCGGCGACCAGCTCTTTGGGGAAGCTGGCCGTGGAGCGTCCCTTCATGGCGGTTTCGAAGCCGGACATCAGGATTTCGGCATGTGATTTTTCAGGAGCCAGCTCGAGAAGTTTCGCACAGACCAGTAGATCGTTACGCGAGCCAGTCGCGGCGAAGCGGCGCATGATCCGCTCCAGGATATATTTCTCCACGAGTGGCGACTGCCAGACTTCCGGTTTGGCGAAATAAGCCAGAAGGGCGTCCCGGTCTTCGTTGACCCGTTTTTCCAGCGACCACCAGAGGATCAGCGGGATATGTACGTCGTCCAGATCTTCTGAGCGAGTGAGCAGGTTAAAGGCGATCGGCAGTCCCGGATCGGCGGGAAGCCGTTTCGACGAGCTGGCCAGCTGGCTGCGGACCTGAACGTGAGGCTCGGTCAGTGCCAGGGCGATCAACTGCTGTCCGATTTCAGGAGAGACCCGATGGTCATCGCAGAGCAGGCGAATCGTCCAGGCCCGGACGAAGGGATCAGAGTGTTTGAGTGACTTCGCTGCGACCGCTTCATCAAAGCCGCCACTGAGGTTCAACGCCCAGAGTGCTTCCAGCGCAGACTGGCCGTCGGTTTCGAACAGCTTCTGTTTCAAGGCGGGGATCACCGAGGCGTCCTTGCGGTCGCCGAACAGACGCAGTGCCTGTTGACGGAACCAGCGGTTGGGGTGATCGAGCACCGCGATCAGTTCTTGAGATGACTTCTTGCCCAGGTCGAAGGGGGCCAACGGCCTGGCATCTTTCGCCGTCAGCCGATAGATGCGGCCATCCCCTTTTTCGACCTGCCCCGAGTAATGCTGTCCGTGGGCAATCTGATGTTCGTACATGTCGCAGAAATAGATCGCACCGTCCGGGCCGAGCTTAATGTCGACGGGGCGGAAGCGTTTGTCGGTGGTCGCGACCGGACGTTGCAGGTCTTCGGTCTGGTAGGATGAACCGTCAGCAGTGACTGCGCTTTCTACCACGCGACCCTGCAGAGGTTCGATGCCAAACAGGTGCCCCCAATATTTTTTGGGCAGTGTCTCGGCTTCGTAGATAATGAAGTTATGCGTGAAGCGGGGAACCTTGGCGTGCTTCATGGCCTGGAAGTAGCCGAAGGCGTAAGGGTTCGAGAGGGGGCCGTGCTTGCCGAACCCTTTCTGGTAGTAGCTTCCCTGGGTGTAGTGGAAGCCGCGTGTGTTACCGCCGTTATGGCCGGAGTAGAGACGTCCCTTATCGTCGATCTCCACGCCGAACGCGTTGCCGCCTCCTTCCGCGAAGATCTCGTAAATTTTCTTTTCAGGATGATAACGCCAGATCAGCTGGCCGAGCGTCTGGATGGCTTCGCTGTCTTTCTGCCCCGGCTTTTTCACTTTACCGGAGACAGTGCTCCCCTGAGAGGAATAGAGCCAGCCGTCTGGTCCCCAGCGGAGACTGTTGACGACCGAGTGGGTATCTTCCATCCCGAAGCCTTCGAGGTGCACAACGGGATCGCCGTCCGGTACATCGTCGTTGTTTTTATCCGGATAGAAGAGCAGGTAAGGCGGGTTCAAAACCCAGACACCACCCCGTCCTTTGACGAACGAAGACGCGATGTTCAAGTCGTCGAGGAAGACGGAATGCTTGTCATACTTGCCGTCACCGTTGGTATCTTCATGAATGGTGATCTGGTCGTCTCCCTTGTCGCCGTGCGGGGGAGGCAGGGGGACTTTGTCGTAGACGGCCCGGTGATGTTTATCTTTACTGAGGATTCGCAGCCCTTCAGGGTAAGGGTACTGCAGATAGTTGATGACCCACATCCGTCCTCGTTCATCAAAGTTGAGGAAGATCGGCTGTTTGACAAGCGGTTCGGCCAGCACCTGTTCGAGTTTGAGATCGTCCGGAACGGTGAACTGTTTCAGCGAGTCGGCGGGGCTGAAAAATTCGCCTCCCGTATTATTAGGCGGCGGTGTCGGAGGAGCCGCCTGGCTGACGACGTAGAGAGAACCGGAGGCGAGGATGGTGAGCAGTAAGAACAATCGCAGTTTCATTGTTCCCGTTCCTTTGATTACAAATTTCGCGGATCCTGATTCACAGGGAATGAACAGGGCAGGAGTTCAGGTGAGAAGATTCCGGGATTTTTAAAGGAAATTCAGAATCTGACTATCAGTCTGAGGGGAGAACAGGCCAAAATCAAGTAAACCATGGTGATTCCCCGGGGATTCTCTGATTCTCACAGGGGAACGCCGGTCGTCATGCTTTCATTACGACGAATCTCCGAGTTTGTTGAATCGCGGTCCGTTCTTTTTTGAAAATCATTCGCACCAGGAACCTGCTGCCATGCTGAAATCTGTTACATCGATACTGCTGTTGTGCCTGCTCCTCTGTGACACGCTCCCACTTTCTGGAGCAGAGCCGAAAGAATCCCACCCGGTCCCCCGGACTGTAGCTCCCGGTGCCGAGTTAGAGGAAGAGTATGCTGCGAAAGCCTTCTTTGAGGGTCCCGTCTGGGATCCCGTGGGGAAGAAGTGGTACTTCACTTCGTTTGTGGACAAAGACACCAAGATCCTCCGTCTGGACGGGGAAGGGCAGGCGCGCATCTGGCTGGATAATACCAAAGGCATCAATGGTACCTATCTCTCCAACGAGGGGAACATGCTGGGAGCGCAGGCCTACGGTCAGCATGTGATGAGCTACGGCTTTGGTGAGTCGGGGCCGAGTGAGACAACCGTGATTGCCGCGAACCCGAAATGGAATCAGCCCAATGATGTCTGTCAGACTCCGAATGGAAATATCTATTTTACCGACCCGGATTTCAAGAACCGGAAAACGAGCGCTGTCTACGTCAGAACTACCGATGGTGCTGTGAAGAAAATCATTACCGAGATGCCGGTGCCGAACGGAATTATCGCGTCGAATGACGGCAAGACTTTGTATGTCGGCGACAGTCATGAGAAATTGTGGCGGAGCTATCCCATTCTGGAAGACGGCACCGTGGGTGAGGGCAAAGTCTTTTTCAATCCTGAGACCGCACGTCAGGATTCGCCCGACGGAATGAGCATCGATGCCGAAGGGAACCTGTATCTGTCAGGGCGGGGCGGTGTCTGGGTGGCGAGCCCTGAGGGGAAATCGCTGGGACTGATTCCCGTGCCTGTCTTCTGTTCGAACGTCAGCTTCGGCGGCGTGGATGGCAAGACTTTGCTGCTGACCTGCTCCAACAAGGTTTACAGCCTGAAAATGAAAGTACCCGGGGGCCAGTACCGCTGAGTGTAAAACAACACAGGGTGCTGCCTGGTGAGACAGCACCCTGTCGTCTGGTCTGATTTTTGATGCGGCCAGCGATTACAGAATCGCAGCGCCTTTGACGTCGATCCCTTTAAGGGTCATCTTCAGCTCTTCCACGTTCGGTGAAATTTCGAACGCGTCGGCACGACTGATGAACTCGCGGTCGATGAAGCCTTTGAGGCTGTCGTTGAACTGCTGCATCCCTTCGTCTTTACCGATCCGGATGGCGGCGGCCAGCTTTTCGTCCTGCTCTTCCAGTACCAGCTTACGCACGGTCGGGTTGAAAGTCATGATTTCCACAATTGGCACACGACCCGGTTTATCGACGATGGTTCTCAACAGTTTCTGGGCTACGATGGCACGCATGTTGAAGGCCAGCGAGCCGCGGAGTGCTTTGTGCATGTCCTGCGGGAAGAGGTCCAGAATACGGCCGATGCAGGAAGGAGCGTTGGATGCGTGAATTGTTCCAAACACAAGGTGCCCCGTTTCCGCAGCGTGGATCGCTGTCGAGAAGGTTTCCATGTCACGCATTTCCCCCACCAGCATGATGTCGGGGTCCTGACGCACGGCGTGTTTCATCGCGATTTCGAAGTCCTTCACATCGATCCCGACTTCACGCTGGTTGATCAGACACTTATTCTGGGTATACACAAATTCGATCGGGTCTTCGATCGTCAGAATGTGTTTGCGGTAGTGGTCGTTGACCCAGTTCAGCATGGAGGCGATCGTCGTACTTTTACCACTACCCGTCACCCCGGCCAGCAGAACCATGCCCTGGTCGAACTTACACAGCGACTCCATCACGGGGGGCAGATACAGCCCTTCGAAGTTGGGAATCGAGCGTTCAATTTTACGGGAGACCATGCCGGGAAAGCCGAGCTGAATAAACAGGTTCACACGGAAACGCCAGGCTTCGCCTTCATGCTCGACGACGTAGGAAAAGTCGGCTCCCCCTTCGTCGTGGAAGATTTTCTTGTTACGTTCATCCATCATGGGATTAAACAGTGCCATCATCTGATCACGGTCGATCGGATCCATCTGCAGTTCGCGGAGAGTACCCTTCACACGCAGGATGGGCGCTTTACCAACCTGCATGTGCAAGTCGGAACCGCCATGCTTGATCAGCTGGCGGAACACTTTATCAACTTCATTTTCAGCACGCCCGGTGATCGGGGAGATCTCTTTTGCTTTCGCAGGAACGGTTGTCGCCATTAACAAACTCCACTAATCTCATATTCGATTTCACTGCAAGAGCCTGCAGCATTGTTGACAGGAATGACTGTTCTGACATGTGGTCACGATTTCGGGCCAACAGGCCAAAATCTGTGGCTGCAGCAGAAGCCGCTATTACTATTTTGAAGACTCTCAAGGAACATGCAAGCTCCTTTTATCGTGATACCGGTAAATTTGTCACTCTGATAAGGCCACCGGTTGATCTGGAACGACTGTCGGTTACGACCGCGTGAGTGAAACTTCGCTTTTGAAACGGATCGGAATTCCCCGCTCAGCCAGGTAGTGTTTGGTTTCGTCAACAGGATGGGTGCCATAATGGAAAATACTGGCAGCCAGCGCTGCACTGGCTTTCCCTTCGGTTAAGATTTGATATAAGTGTTCAGGGCAGCCGGCACCACCACTGGCGACGACCGGAATGGAAACCGCTTCCGCGACGGCCTTGGTCATCGGTAAATCGTAGCCGTCTTTCGTGCCATCTGCGTCCATCGATGTGAGGACGATTTCCCCCGCACCCAGTTCTTCAACGCGTCTGGCCCACTCGATCGCTTCCAGTCCGGTGGGAACCCGTCCGCCGTTAACGTGTACTTCCCAGAATTCCTTTCCATCTTTCTCTACCCGCTTGGGATCGATATTCACCACGATACACTGGCTGCCGAATCGCAGGGCCGCCTCGCGGATCAGGTCCGGATTTTTCACAGCTGAAGAATTGATGGAAACCTTGTCACAGCCCGCATTCAGCAGGGCGCGAATGTCTTCCAGCGTGCGGATGCCCCCGCCGACGGTGAGTGGCATGAAGATGACTTCGGACGTGCGACGCACGATATCCAGGATGATGTCACGTTCTTCATGGCTGGCAGTAATATCCAGGAAGACCAGTTCGTCGGCCCCCTGTTCTTCGTAGCGGGCAGCAACCTCGACCGGATCGCCGGCGTCCTGCAGATTAACGAAGTTGACCCCTTTGACGACCCGTCCCGCATGCACATCGAGACACGGAATAATGCGTTTAGCCAGCATGAAATTACCTGGAATGATTCAGACAGTTGTGGTGGGAACTGACAGGTTTTGTTCCCGTTGCATTGTAGATTAAACGACTGTGCCCCGTTTCGGTAGCCTGCAGAAGCGAATAAGCCACTGACTCTCCAGTATCAGTTCTTTCTGAAACTGTCATCTCAGTGTTAAGGGTGGTGCTGATTCTCTGTCTTTATCCCACTCGTACGCTTTCGAGTAATCGCTGTTTCACGCCACGATAGCAGCAGATTTTCTAAACATACTATACAAACGACGGTTATCTGAATTTGTATAGATAAGAGATTGACAGGCTGAGTTCACGGTCTCTAAACTAAAACTTATTAATCATTTGTATATTAATGTACTGATGATTGATGTTGTCGTTCGGCGCTGCGGCAGTATGCCCCCGCGACTTCCTTTCATGAGATCTTTCGATCCGAAGCCGGGGCCTGGTGAATTCAATCAGGTCTCAGTTGTTCGACCGTCCTTTCATTTTCTTTATCTAAAAAAAGGAGCAAAGACATGAGACGTCATCAATGGCAGAGACGAGGTTTTACCCTGATTGAGTTGCTGGTGGTAATTGCCATCATCGCGATCCTGATTGCCCTGTTGCTACCGGCAGTCCAGCAGGCGCGCGAGGCGGCACGCAGAAGCACCTGTAAAAATAATCTAAAGCAGATGGGCCTGGCACTCCATAATTATCATGAAGCCTTTGGTTGTTTTCCTCCGGGACAGATTCGCGGCTGGAATGGTACTGTCGAACTGGGAAGCGGTGCTTCCTGGGGGGCCTTGATTCTTCCCTACATGGATCAGGCACCGCTGTACAACAAACTCAATTTTAACATCGGAATCTATGAGGGAACCAACAAAACCGCGATCAACGCTGTTTCTGGTTTAAGTATTGTGCTCTGTCCCAGTGATACCGACCGGGCTCCGACACGCAGTATTCACTCTTCGAGTACGCCCAACTATATGAGCTCAATTCCGAGCACCAGTTATTTCGGCAGCATCGGCGGTTTCCAGAACGGAGACAGTACAGATCCCCGGCTTTCCGGTGGCTTTTTCACCTATGATCGGGCACGGCCCACCAAGATCGCCTCCATCAGCGATGGGACCTCGAACACCATTGCTGTGGGTGAAAAGTCTTACCAGGTCTGGACCGGTGGCTCGTGGCTGGGCGTGCAACACAATACCTATCAGACTTCCAGCCCGGGGAATGATACCGCCTGCTGCCAGGACTGGTACCTGGGAGCGGGGATCTATCCGATGACCAACCAGCTCACTCCCGGTCTGGGCAGCCCGAACTGGCGGTATGGCAGTGTGCATACGGGCGGCGCGCATTTCCTGATGGCTGATGGAGCCGTCCGGTTCATTTCCGAAAACATTCAGCACATCGTTTCCACCCGCAGCGCTTCTACCTGTGCCACGAATAACTGTGGCTGTGAATGGAGCAATGACGCCAACGCTTGCGCGCCAGGTGCTCCAGGGGGCTGGAATGACAAAGCTTATCTCGGTAATCACTTTGGCATCTATCAGCGGCTGCATCACAGAAATGATGGATTGACCCTCGGCGATTTTTAATCAGGAACTGACTAAAACGAGGAGTACCTGTTTCGAAAGGAGAAACCATGCATCTGAAAAAAATCAAACGCAGCTGGAATCTGATTCCCCTGAGTCTGTTCTGTCTCTGTCTGTCGCTTTCAGCGTGTGCCGACAAAACGACTGCCGAATACACCCAGCCTGATCCCGGACTGAATGCTGAAGAGTCCAGCGCCCAGATGGATCAGGGGGGCAAATAGCAGACTTCGATCCTCGGAGCGTATCCGTTTTGCAGCAGATTCCGGAATGGCTCCTACAGTTAGCATGACGATTTGTCGGGGAGAGTGAGATGATCATTTCACTCTCCCCGCTGCTTTACCACCACAGACTCTCTGACCTCCATGCTGGTGATGTCATTCGCCACACACCCTCTCTCGATCTGTCGTCTTTGTTCTCTCAGCGCAGACAAACTTTTCCGGCTGCAGCGATCAGGTGTTTTGTCATACCAGATCGAACGCGCAGTGGTCAGCGTTAATTAGTATTCCATTCTAATTACCAAGATAATGCGCTGATCGGGATTGACTCCCTTTCCATTCAGGGTAACCTGAAAGTAATTCGAATCTCAGATGACTGGTGAATAGTTGATTCGAAGACCATCCATAACCCACCTTCGGGGCGCTCCTGAACTGTCGTTTCCACATAACACAGGACCGATTCCCTGACTACTGATTCCTCCATTACGCATTGCAAGCTTTTCCCCTGCGCTGAAATGAAATGCCTGCACTGACCGCCCCAGAAACGAGTCACCCTATGCTGCATAACGCTCCTGGCAAAAGCTTGATTTTTGTCTGGCTGCGACTTCATACCATTTCTTGATAGATCCGAGACTGGAGACCGACATGAAACATCGCACAACCTTGCGCGGTTTTACTCTGATTGAACTTTTGGTGGTGATTGCCATCATCGCGATTCTGATTGCCTTGTTACTCCCCGCTGTTCAACAGGCCCGGGAAGCAGCCCGTCGCTCTACCTGTAAAAATAACCTGAAGCAGATCGGACTGGCTCTGCATAACTATCACGACACTCACCAGCTCTTCCCGTATGCAACCGCGAACCCCGGTAACTGTATTCCGGCAGACTCGAATGCCACGATCACCAATCATACCGGCTGGCTCTACCTGCTCCCTTTCATGGATCAGGCAAACCTCTACAACCAGTTCAATTTCAGTGCGGCGACCGGGCAGCATAACAAAACTTCGAATACGCTGGCCGGCGGTAGCTCTATCACCACCGGGAATGCCCAGCTGGGAACGAACGTCATTCCAATTCTGCTCTGTCCCTCTGACGATGGCGGCTCAACCTACCCGGGAGCCGATACGAATTACGGCACCGGCGTAGCCAACTCGGCCCGCACCAGTTACGGGTTCAGTGTGACCACTGGTGAGTACTGGGGGGGCAGCTGTACCTACTGGGTAAATGAAAGCAAAACCAACCGCACCATGTTTGGTGCGAATTCGAAGTGCAAAATCCGCGATATCAAAGATGGAACCAGCAACACCGTTGCCGTTGCCGAGACGACCCTGGATGTCGATGACGGCGAGTGTCAGATCTGGGCTGCCTCTTCACATGTGGGGATGGGGGTCATGCTGAAAGCAAGTCGGGGCATCAATGAATTCCGCTGCTGCACCTGGCGAACTCCTCCCAATGCTCAGTTTCAACCAGGACGCCTGGGAGAATGGGGAGAGCCCGGCAGTACTCATACCGGTGGAATGCACGTTCTGCTGGCGGATGGCGCAGTTCGGTTTATCAGCGAAAATATCGATACCAACACGCGCCTCAATCTGGCCAATATCTCCGATGGGAATCCCCTGGGAGAATTTTAAGAGTGATTTCAGCTGATTTCGACGGGCCGGTTGATTCAACTCCGGCCCGTCGTGATACATAGACCTATTTGCATGTGTTCGCATTTCTGACGCGGGTCCCACTATTCTGGTTGACAGGGAATTCTCCCGGACTTAATAATTAATAAATCTAAATATCAAAAGGTGTTTCCTTTACTCGTAATTAATCGAGATTTTTAAGTCTCCTTTATTTTTATTCGCAACATCAACACCTGACGAGTGTTTATTTAATTGTCTTTTTCAATTCGATTCCGAATTGAAGTCATCTCAATTAGTCGTTTTTTACCGTTCCTTTCTCTTATTTAACTGGAGACACCCTATGCGACAGAAATTATTCCGGCGGGGCTTCACCTTGATCGAACTGCTGGTGGTGATTGCCATCATCGCGATCCTGATTGCCCTGCTCTTGCCCGCGGTTCAGCAGGCGCGTGAAGCAGCCCGTAGATCTACGTGCAAGAACAATCTGAAACAGATTGGTCTGGCACTGCACAACTACCACGACACTCACCGCTTGTTTCCTTATGCGACATCAAACCCCGGGACCTGTGATGCCGGTACAGGCACATTGATCACGAACCATACCGGCTGGCTTTACCTGCTACCCTTCATGGATCAGGCAAACCTCTACAACCAGTACAATTTCAGTGCTGCCAGCGGTGATCGAAAAGACTCCGGAAACAGCCCACAACCCCTGGCTGGGGGAGGCGCTGTGGCCAGCGGTAACGCTGTTTTGGGAACGAACATCATTCCGATTCTGATCTGCCCTTCCGATGATGGTGGAGCAGTCTATGCTCCAGCAAGTTCATCCTATGGAACAGGAGCTGCTAACTCAGCCCGCACAAGCTATGGATTCAGTGTCACTAACGCACATGACACGGGCGCGTGCAACATGTGGACTCTGGAAGGCAAGACAACGCGTGCCATGTTCGGGATTAACTCGAACTGCCAGATCCGCGATATTAAGGATGGTACCAGTAACACAATTGCTGTCGCTGAAACGACCCTGGATGTCGATGACGGCGAATGCCAGTCCTGGGCTGCTGCTTCACACGTGGGGTTGGGAACGAATTTCAAGTCGAGCCGGGGTATTAATGAATTCCGTTGCTGCACCTGGAGAACTCCGCCTATGCAACAGTTTCAGCCTGGCCGCCTTGGTGAATGGGGTGATCCCGGCAGTACTCATACAGGTGGGATGCATGTCCTGATGGGCGACGGTGCTGTTCGATTCGTCAGCGAAAACATCGACACGACAACCCGTAATAATCTGGCGAATATCTCTGACGGAAACGTTCTGGGAGAGTTCTAATTATACATTCCAGAGTCAGATCTGGTTGTTCTCCTTCGTCCTGCAACCGGATGGAGGAGAACTGTCTATTTCTCCCTTTCCAGGGTGGAATCAGATGGGCTGGATCTGAAGAAGCAGTGTGACTGAGTAACCAACGATGAATTCCCATCTGACAAGATTGAAAGAAAGATGCATGTTGAAATTGAATAGACAGATTGCCGTTCTGCTGATGACTGTCGGCTTACTGAGTGGTTGTGGTGGTCACACTTCAGAAGTCCCTGATAACCTTGTTCCTGTTACAGGTACCGTGAAACTAGATGGCGAGCCGAAGGCGAATATTACCGTTATCTTCAACCCGGGAAAGAAGACCTCTGGAACGGGTGGGTACGGTGTTACTGATAAAGATGGTAAGTACACGCTGACTCATCGCAGCAATAAGCCTGGAGTAGAACCGGGAGAGTATGTTGTCACTTTCTCTATGATGGGTCTGCCCGACGGAAGTCCGATTCCTGAAGGGAAAGATGCCGCCGATGTGGGGGCAGTGCAGTTACTGCCCGAGAAGTACACGAATCCTAATCGTGAAATGAATCTGACCATCGCTACGGTGGCAGCGCCCTCCGCAACTCTGGATTACGAAATTAAATCAAAATAAAGTTCGCAATCAGAAATGCTTCAGTCCCGAACGATCTGGAGCAAGTTTACATCAACAATGAATTTCAGGGAGGTTGGTTCCAACCTCCCATTTTTTATGGCTTTAGAGAATCATTCCTGTGCACCTGCCTGCGTTATCGCCTGGGGTACTGGTTGTTCTATATATGAGCAGGTAAGACTGGTTGACTTTGAGTGCAGAGGAATGCGTTTCACACTTATGTCACCGAAATGTCGAAAAAGTTAACGAACCTCAGAAAAATGATTGACATATTGAAAGCCCCAATAACATAATAAGAATTATTAATCATCTCTTCATATCTAGTTTCAGAGATGAAATTCCCTTCTGACTTTAAAATCGTCTAATCATAAATTCGTTTTGTGTTGTTTCAGTATTCACTAAGTTCTTAGTGTCGGCACATACAATTTCATGCTGTGTGATTGTTGATTCATCGTTCTTTTCAGCTTCAATTTCATGTCCAGAATCAGTTAGACAATTGCGCATTTTAAAATCTGTTTGAGCCCGCACTTAAGCGTATTTATACCTCATTTCTTTTCTTTTTTCCGGAGGTGGAAAATGCTGCAGCTCAAAAGAAGGCGTGCGTTCACACTGATCGAATTGCTGGTCGTCATCGCGATTATCGCAATTCTGATCGCTCTCTTGTTACCTGCCGTTCAGCAGGCCCGTGAAGCAGCCCGTCGCTCGACTTGTAAAAACAATCTGAAGCAGATTGGACTGGCCCTGCACAACTATCATGATGCACACAAGGTATTCCCATATTCCGTGTCGCATCCGCATAGTATTACATCAGGATCCGCCAGTACTCCATTTGGCCTGAATCACCGTGGATGGTTGATGCTGTTGCCTTACATTGATCAGGCAAACCTCTACAACCAGTTTAACTTCAGCCTGGCAGCCAGTACCGGGGCTCCGTCTGCGAAGCCTGTGCCTGGTAATCTTCTGCCTGGGGCAGCCGGTAATGCGAACGATCAGGTGATCTCCAAGATCATTCCTGCGTTCATGTGTCCTTCCGATGACAATGACACGCACTACCGTTCTACGACCAGTCCGCACTACGCAATCGCTCCTGGTAGCTCCAGCGAGTATGGCGCGTACACGAACTACGATTTCAGCACGACTCGTACATCCAGTTCCGCCAGCAACTGGCTGCTGGAAGGTCGTACGACCCGCCGGATGTTTGGTATCAACGCCTGTAGTCAGATTCGTGATGTTAAAGACGGTATGAGTAACACAGTGGCCGTCGCTGAGACTCTCCGCTGGACCTACAACGGTGTTTCTCAGACCTGGGGGCATGCGAAGTGGGTGGGCCATGGTGTCGACCTGACTTACTCACGTGGTATTAACTGGTGGCCCTGCTGCTCCTGGGACTCTCCCCCATTCGCTCGTCCTACCGGACCTGGTCGTCTGGGTGACTGGTCTACCGTGGGCAGTCTGCACACCGGTGGTGCTCATGTACTGATGGGTGATGGAGCCGTTCGTTTTATCAGCGAAAACATCGACGCCACAACTCGTAACAATCTGGCTTACATCGCCGATGGTAATCCAATTGGAGAATTCTAATCTCCTCTCGGCTTTGTAGATGAGATATCTGCAAGACCACGGGTGACGTGATTGCACCCGTGGTCTCTTTCTACACGTCTGCTTTCACCGATCTTTCATTCTTTTGATTTACTGACAGGACAGGATCTCAGGTCAATGCGTTACAATCGACTACTTTTGTGTTGTTTATTTCTTGGTCTGGTGGGCTGCGGTGGAGGCGGCAGCGAAAACACGCTGGAAGTCTACCCGGTCAGCGGAACAGTTACCGTTGATGGAGAAGCCGTCCAGGGTGTCTCGGTCACATTTTTCCCGGAAGGAACGACCAAAGGCAATGGTGGTTTCGGGGCGACAG
Source organism: Gimesia chilikensis (assembly GCF_008329715.1). Taxonomy (GTDB): domain Bacteria; phylum Planctomycetota; class Planctomycetia; order Planctomycetales; family Planctomycetaceae; genus Gimesia; species Gimesia chilikensis. The sequence continues at coordinate 28,685 of NZ_VTSR01000021.1, forward strand.
ATGCTTCCGGTCAGTTTACACTAAAAGACCGCGATCAACGTGATGGCGTTGCCGAGGGCACTTATCGCGTCCTGCTGACACGCCTGGTCAAGCCGGATGGCAGCCCCATTGGTGGCGAAGAGATGGCAGCCGACGTGGGGGCTGTCAATCAACTGCCCGATATTTACAACGATCCCAAAGGGTCACCTCTCACGGCGACCGTTGGACAGACCAACGAACCATTCAAATTTGAAATCAAGGGTAAAAAATAAGAAAGCTTACCCATTTAGCAGACTGCAATAACCGTCTGCAAAAAAAATGCACTGGTCCCTACTATGAACAGGGCAGTCCCGTTGGGGATTGCCCTGTTTTCATTGTTGAATACTAGAATAAAGTGGGCCGATTGTGTTTAAAGATTACCCTGTTTTTGAGGCTTAACTCAATAGCATCGATGGGCTTTGGCGTGTTCTTCCAGCAATATCTGTCTGCCGACGATGGTCGATTTTATGAGCGTTGAAAGCCAAAAATCTTCCCGGCTCGCGCAAGATAATAGCCAGCCAGCAGAGAGCAGGTTTCATTCTTTTGTTCGATTCAAGACGAGGCCAGTCGCTCCTGCTGTTACCTAAATGGGGCTCGTAAAACCTGGATCGCAATGAACCTGTTGTTGGATGAGGTGAAATTGCGGATATGCTGGTTTCGCTCTTGCTAAAGAACAGAGTTGAGAGAATACCAAAAGAAATTCCCCGGAGTCCTTGAAGAAAACTCCGGGGAGAGAGAATCAGCCGTGCTCAGTAAGAGGAATGTCGCGGTAGTGAATTGAGGGACTCATGCTTTTTCAAGAGCTAAAGATTTAATTGGAGTCCAGTTGAAAATCAAAGGTATTCTCACCTGATTGCACATCTGCTGTCAGCGTGGATTTTACATTATACTTTGATGGAATGGGTTCTTTCATTATTTTGGCTTTAATTCGTGGCTGTCGCTTGGTCACATCACCATCCTCAGGAGGAGGGGTAGAGATATTTGTGGTATCTGATAAATCAGCATTGGCTAAGTCAGTGTCTCCAGTATCCAGTTCTGTTTCGTTCATTGAGAGATCTGCCGTAGTGATACTTACTTTATGTTTTCCAATGATTGCCCCATCAGATTTGCCTAGATAACTGAGTGAATATTTACCCTCAGAATCTGTCAGCCCTGAAGATGGATTTCCTTCTTCAGGGCTAAATACGACGATCACATTTGACAGTGGTTCTCCATCCATGGTGACAACCCCGCTGACAGCGCCAAGGTCTACCTTGTCTCCGCCCCCACATCCCACACAACAGCTTACTGTGAGTAGTGTCAGAAGGATGTGTGAAGGCAATCCATAAACACGTTTCATTCAACCGTTCCTGTTTAAGTTAGATCTTAAGTTGGTAACTCTTTTTCAGTGGTTTCTATTTCAAATGAAAAGAGCCATGTAGAACTGGCTTTGTGCGCCAGGCTTGAAATCAGCCCATATAACGAGAATCCCCGGTTCTATCAGACATTGATAGAACCGGGAAATAGAGTGTTTTAGAACTCAAGGTGAATCGGGAAAACGCTTACCATTCACCGAGTACGTTTTTGTCATTGATGGCAGCCAGGTATACCAGGGTGTTCCCATCGGTGTTTTCACTGACAAACCGAACACTACCGTCACCGAGAACAAAGTGGCATCCGCCTTCATGTGAACTGCTCAATGACCATGCATAGGCAAGCCCATCGTTTTGATTAATGCCATTGATCAAATAGATGGTAGAAGGGGTTGGTGTGGCAGTGGCACCTTGCCAGGTACGCATTAAAGCCGTGTGATAAGGCCAGTTGCCAATGTTTCCTGCTGTTGCATGGACATAAGAATGTGAACCAATCCAGATAGCGCCGGAATGACGACCTTCGGTGGTTCTTTCACCAATCAAAATGGTATTACTGGCACCGTCAGTAATGTCACGCAGGCGTTTGCTTGTGTGATGATTCCAGGCTGATGAATAACAGCGGCCTTGTCCGTTTGCGGGATTGATATCACAGGGTGAGTGAATCGCTGGATAATTCGACTTGCCCCAGGAACCAATATTCGAATTGATTCCCTCCATTGGGTCGGAAGGGCAGTTAAAGGCCGGAAGCACTGTCTTGGCGAGGGCAGGCTGTAATGGGTTTCCACCAGTAGGCTGCCGCCAGGGAGCATCCATATTGATTTTGTTATAGAGCGGTGTCTGATCCATGAAGGGAAGGATCATGGTGCTCCAGGCAAGGTAGCTTTCCGTGGGAATGTCGTCAGCAGCGGTTCGTCTGCTTTCTACTTCCATTTGAGGGAAAGTCCGGTGTGTGTCGTGATAGTTATGTAACGCCAGACCAATCTGCTTCAGATTGTTTTTGCAGGTAGATCGTCGCGCTGCTTCACGGGCCTGTTGTACTGCTGGTAGCAGCAGGGCGATCAGGATCGCGATGATCGCGATCACAACCAGCAACTCAATCAGGGTAAAACCTCGTTTTTGTTTTGTGAGCCGTTTCATCTTCACCTCCGGAGATTAAGTGGATTAAGAGAAATATAGAACTTCTCTTACTCTCATCTGGAGCTCATCCAGTCTCAGAGTGAAGTGAAAATCAGCGCACACAACGCGGGAAACGAAAGAAAGGGGATTCACCTATGCGAACGCAATTTTCAGACAGGAATTAAGAGCGACTTTGGAGTTCAGACAAGAGTAAAGAATAAATACTACGCCACATTAACTGCCAGAATCGACAGGAATAGACTCACTAAAACGGGGCGAATGCCCTCAATTACAGATTGGATTGTTTCATTTAAAACCAAAGACAAAATTTGTCAACAATTTTTTGAAAATTCAAAAACGATCATCCTGCATCCGGACAGCTATCTTATGTGATTACTTGTGTTTAAAGACCGATGAATATTTTTGAGGTTTTTTCCTCATCAATTAGGATGCGTTGGATAAAGTTTCGTATCACACGCTTCTCATCAATATCCAAAGCAAACAAGAGTTCAATCTATTGAGAACACGGATGACTCTCCAGGATGGATCATTTATTGATCGATCATTTGTCTGGAAAACTACAAATTCAAAAGCACTCCGCTTGAACAGCCAGTCTGCATCGAGTCCAATCGAAGGTAATAAAACTGAGGCCGGTAAAAAATTAACAACATTGAAAAATGGCTGGTCGAAAAAATAAACAAGGATTAGAAAGCAGGGATAACAATGAGTAGTCGCACAGTGATCTGGAAGATTGTAATGGCAGGTCTGTTACCGATCTCATTTCTGGGTGCTGCTGAGCAATCAGCTGATTCGCTGGTGAAGCAAGGCAAAGCCACACGTACGCTGCAGCTGCCTCCTGCGAAGGACAATCCCCGCAACAGTGAAGGGGACTTCATCACCCTCAAAGATGGTCGCATCCTGTTTGTCTACACCCATTTTACCGATGGGGCCGCCGATCACTCTTCCGCTTTCCTGGCCGGACGTTACTCCTCTGATGGCGGTAAAACCTGGACCGCAGAAGATGAAACGATCATGCCGAACGACGCGCAGCAGAATATCATGTCGGTTTCACTGCTGCGTCTGCAGGATGGTGCGATCGCGCTGTTCTATCTGCGGAAGAACTCCATTCATGATCTCCGACCGGTGATGCGGATCAGCCGTGACGAAGCAGCTACCTGGAGTGAAGCGACCGAAATCATTCCTGCATCAGAAGTCGGTTACTATGTCATGAATAATGATCGGGTGATTCAGTTACAGGATGGTCGACTGGTACTGCCTTTAGCGTTACACCAGAATCTGCCTGGTTCGAACCGCTTCAATCCCAATGCCCGTTTTCTCTGCTACTATTCTGATGACCTGGGAAAGAGCTGGCACCGCGGCCAGGCAGCCGAAGTCGAGACGCAACCCGAGAAGAAACATCCTTATATGCAGGAGCCGGGAATCGTTCAGCTTAAAGACGGAACGGTTATGGGGTTCTGCCGCACGAATGGTGGTAGCCAGTATGTGGCCACATCGAAAGATGGTGGTAAAACATTCTCCACACTCAAACCTTCGCAGATCATCTCGCCCGTTTCACCCGCGTCGATTGAGCGTATTCCCTCGACTGGGGATCTACTGCTGGTCTGGAATAACCATCAGGACATTCAACCGGCATTACGCGGTAAACGGACTCCCCTGACGATCGCGATCTCGAAGGATGAGGGGCAGACCTGGGAACTCGTCCAGAATGTGGAAGACAATCCAAACGGGTGGTACTGCTATACCGCGATTGAATTTACAAAAGATGGTGTGCTGCTCGGACATTGTGCCGGAGACCGAACAAAGAACAATGGTCTGGCAGAATCACAGATTACATTGATTCCACTCTCGGCGATTTACGGCAAAGACTAACGGTGCTAAGCAGGGTTCGTTGTCTAAAAGTGACAGGCGGCTGGCCGATAGCGCAAGCGCGCTCAGGCGATTCCTGATTTAGGTCGAATTTCTCTTGAACTGACAGGCTGCTTACGGGAGACTGATTGTTTAAGAGTGTTTATTAATTCCCTTTATCGTTTCGGAGTTCAACATGCCTGCATCGTCCGTATCCCGCCGTCAGTTTCTCGGAGCCGCACTCGCTACTGGACTGGTGTCAGCTGCGACTGGAAAGCTGGTCGCAGGTCAGAAGCCAGCGGTAAACGACCCGCGGGCCACCGACGGCGATCAACGATTTGAACCGAACTGGGACGAGCGACTGTCGATTTCCGTGGGAACCGACAAAGGGGATATCGTAGGCAGCAGCGACAAAGCATTGCAGGCCGCCATCGACTATATCGCCGGCAAAGGAGGTGGCACGGTTCAAATCCTGCCCGGCACGTTCACATTGCGTAATGCCCTGCATCTGCCTTCTCATATCCGCCTGCTGGGAAGCGGCCCCGAGACGATCATCACCAAAGGCCCCTCGGAAACGGTGGCGATTTCCGAAGACTCGGACTGGTACGATCAGGAGATCACACTGGAGAAGTCAACTGGTTTCCAGGTAGGCGATGGTGTCGTGCTGGTCACAAAGAATCCAAGTACCGGCGGACAGGATGTCATTAAACGCACACTCGTGGCACGCTCGGGAAATCGTTTCAAGTTGAATGATGGTCTCCGGAAAAATGTCTGGCTTTCCGGGAAGCCGACGGTTGCTTCACTGTTCCCTTTGTTGACCAGTGAATATACCCGCGACGTTGTGATCGAAAATCTGACGCTGGACGGCAATCGGAAAAACAATACTAACCTCAACGGCAACTACGGGGGTTGCATCTTTCTGCAGGATTGCAATCGCTACTCAATTCGGAATGTCACCGCGCGCAACTACAACGGGGACGGCATCAGCTTCCAGATCTGTCACGATGTGAAAGTCGAAAATTGCCACAGTCATGATCACGAGGGACTGGGCGTGCACCCGGGCTCCGGTTCACAGCGCCCCCTGATTCAGAATAACCGCTTCGAGAACAATCATATTGGACTGTTCTGGTGCTGGGGTGTGAAATACGGACTGGCCGAAAAGAATCAGCTGACGGGCAATGATATCGGCATCTCTATCGGTCACAACGATACCGACAATGTGATGCGTGAGAATATTGTCGCCGACAGTAAGCAGGTGGGAATCCTGTTCCGCAACGACGCCCGCGGCAAGAACTTCTGGGCCAACCGGAATACCGTGGTCAAAAATCAGATCCTCAACAGCGGTGCCGCGAATGGTGTGGCCATCGATATTACGGGCCGGACTTCAGATCTGGTCATCAAAGAAAATCTGATCAGCGAACAACGCCAGCCGATGCAGCGGACCGGGATCCGCATTGGTCCAGAGGCAGGCAAGATTGAGCTGGCTGACAACAAGATTGAGGGCTTCATGAAGTCGATTGACGATCAACGTCAGGCGACCTGAGCACTCTGATCCCCGTTGGAACCAGAGTGCGCGGCCCGTTGTTTACTTGTTGGCGGCGATTTCTTCCGACTTCATGACTTTGCCGATCTGCTTGACGGCCTGTCGCAGTCGCTGAGAATTCTCGACGATGGCCATCCGCAGGTAGCCTTCGCCGTCTTCACCGAATCCACGTCCGGGGCTGACAGCAACGCCTCCTTCGTCCAGCAGTTTCATGGCGAAGTCGATTGAGCCCATCTGTGCCCAGGGTTCTGGAATCTTGGCCCAGATGAACATGCCGGCTTTGGGACGTTCAATTTCCCAACCCAGGCGTTCCAGGCCATCACAGAAGACATCCCGTCGCTGCTGGTACTCGGCGGCAATACTGTCGACTGCTGCTTCACAGTGCCGCATGGCGACGATGGCTGCGATCTGAACCGGCTGAAACAGGCCGTAGTCGTAGTACCCTTTAATGGTGGAAAGTGCCCGCACCATTTCCGAGTTGCCTGAGCAGAAGCCGATACGCCAGCCAGCCATGCTGAAGCCTTTACTCATGGTTGTGAATTCAACGCCGACGTCTGTGGCACCGGGAGTAGCGAGGAAGCTGGGAGCCTTATAGCCATCGAAGCAGATGTCGGCGTAGGCGAAGTCGCTGATCACCATGAACGAGTATTTGCGGGCCAGGCGGACCAGCTCGACATAGAAATCCTGTTCAATGACGGTCGCGCTGGGGTTGTGGGGGAAGTTGACCACAACGACCTTGGGTTTGGGATACAGGTGTTCGCAGGTGTAAGCGATGTTCGAGAGGAACTGATCCGGCTCGCGGACGTCCAGTTCAATCACGTTGCCTGCAGCCAGCATCACAGCATAGACGTGGACCGGGAACGAGGGGGACGGCACGATGGCAGTGTCCCCGGGGCCCATCAGGGCCAGGCACATGTGGCTGAATCCCTCTTTAGATCCGATACAGGTCACGACTTCGGAGTCGGGATCGAGTCGGACACCATATTTTTTCCAGTAACGGGCCGTCACTTCTTTTCTCAGGTTGGCAATTCCGTTCGCGACTGAATAGCGGTGGTTCCGCGGATCAGCGAGTGCCTCGGACATTTTCTCAACGATCAGCGGATCCGGCGGGTCTGTGGGATTCCCCATACCCAGATCGATGACATCGATTCCCGCCACCCGTTTCTGGTATTTCAGCTTGTTGATTTTTCCAAAAAGGTATGGGGGTAAACGCTTTACTCGTTCAGCAACCGGGATGGTAAAACCGTCATCTGAAGAGGGAACTTCGGATTCGCCACGCATAATGAAAACACTACCTGTAATACATGGAATATTTGTCTACTGTCATCCAGGGGTTGTCTGTTCCATTCGCTTCCACCGGAGGCGATGGCCCTGGCCTGAGCTCTGCCATTTTACGCGATTGTCCTGAAAAATGCGCCTGCGGAATATGAGTAATTTTTCACAGAACGCAGCAGGACACGAAAAAACGCGTGTCAGTAAGGCAGGACTGACACGCGCCGGGGTGAACTGGTTCTCTTACAGGAGAATATTCAGGCCGAATCCACTCTTAGCGAGTCGGACGGTTCAGTCCCTGTGTGGGGCTGGGAATGGCCTGCTGTACCGGAGACTGTCCGAAGTTGGTCCCTGATGTCTGGGAAACACCACCGGTCACGGTGTTGGTGATGTAGTTGTCGACACGGGTTTCTTCTTTCAGCTTGGCGAAGACCCGGGCGACTGCTTCCTGGGTCTGTTCTTCGGTCAGCTGTTCGATCAGCTGGCTTTTGACTTCCTCGATGTTGGTGACGACCGGATCGGTGTGTCCTTCGCACATCAGGATTGCATACCGGCTGGGACCGATCTGAATGATTCCGGAGATTTCGCCTTCTTTCAGTTTGAAGGCTGCTTTCCAGAGACTCTCGTTGTCAGAGTACTGTGGGATCGGCTGGATAGCACCACCCAGAGCACGACTGTTAGGTTCGATGGAGAAATCGCGGGCTTTGCGTTCAAAGTCGGCGGGGTTCCGTTTCACGTCATCCCAGACTTTCTGAGCGCGGTGCAGGTTGTCCATCATGATCATGCGGGCTTTGACCCGGGGACCGTAATCGCGAACGAAGGCTTTCTGGACTTCAGCCTGTGTCAGGTGAGTCTGTTGTCCAGCCAGTTTCCGCAGGGCCAGCATCGGCCAGATAACGTTCCGACGATACTGGCTGGGATTCATTTTCCGTTCTGCCTGCAGCATGTCGTACCAGGTTTTGGTATCCAGGTTGAAACGCTTGGCGATTTTTTCGACTTCAGCGTGAACTTCAGCCTGTTCAACAGTCACGCCGGCTTTTTGACAAGCCTGTTCGATGACGGCACGGTTAATTACGTTTTCCAGAACTTCCGGACCGTAAAGGGCGATACATTCGCGGGCCAGTTCATCTTCGGTGATAACGACACTCCCGACTTTCGCAACGGGCTGGCTGCGAACGGCGGGCTGGTTACCTGAGAGGCGTACTTTGCCAGCGGATTTGTCTTCTCCCGCAGAACCGGTTTTGGCGTTGAAGGTCTGGAAAAAGAGGACGCCAGCGAGAAGAACCAGTCCGGTACCGGCTGCGAAAAAGATGATTTTCCGTTTTGATTTCGTCTTGGTCTGGGTCGCATGCGGGTTTGGGGTTGGTTCGCCCATTGCTTAAAATCTCCATTTTTGTATCCGACGCGAGTGGATCATGTGATTGCCTGAGTTCACCCCCACCGGCTCTCCTGGCCGGGTTCCAGGATCCTTTGGGTCTGCGGATCGCGAGGAAACGTTTGCGGAGTCATCAATCACGTTGATACTGATTCGTCAGAAGATTTACGAAACTTCCTTGTCTCAAGCTCTACCATAAGAGCGCGGCGGAAATGTAAAACTTTCAACAAAACAGGTCAACAGCAATTTATTGGAGCGGAAAAGCAGGTGTTTTTTCGCCTTTTTCACCAGAAATATCGCCGTTTTTTGAGCCAAAAGTCATCGGTTTGCGTTTTTCTGCACAGGCAGTGCTGGAGTCGATTCCAGTTACATAATCAGGGCGAGAACAACATCGGGCAGGATTTTTGCTCTGTGAGGCGCCTGATTCGAGAATATTCAGTCGGTCAGCGATTTCTTTGATTGCGGGCCAAGTTGACAGAGGGGTACAATCAGTTGAGCGGCACATTCGTGGCCCGCGATTCTCATTGACCTTTCAACCGATCAGATAAATTAAACAGCGAGAGAACAGACAGGGGAGATCGATATGGGATTCTGGATGGATAAATTACGGGGAGAGCTGGTCGATATCATCGAGTGGATCGATGATTCCAAGCATACCCTGACCTGGCGTTTTCCCCGGTATCAGAATGAAATCAAAAATGGAGCCGAGCTGATCGTACGACCGGGGCAGATGGCCCTGTTTGTGCATCGTGGACAGGTAGCCGATGTCTTCGAGCCAGGCCATTATCAGCTCACGACAGACAACCTGCCGATTCTGGCAACGCTGCAGGGCTGGAAACATGGCTTCAACAGCCCGTTTCGATCCGAAGTCTACTTTGTCAACACGACCCAGGTCACAGACCTGAAGTGGGGAACTCCCAATCCGATCATGCTGCGTGATCCGGAATTCGGGCCTATCCGCTTGCGGGCATTCGGGAATTATTCGCTCAAAGCTAACGATCCCCGGATTCTGATCAAGGAACTGGTGGGCACCGATTCCGAGTTTCATTCCAACGAAATCAATGAACTCCTGCGGTCGATCATCATCAGTTCCTTCGCTGATCTGCTGGGAGAATCGAAATACGCGGCCCTGGATCTGGCTTCCAAATACACCGAAATTTCGCTCGAGTTGAAAAAGCTGGTCAACGAACGCATCGACGATGAATACGGGCTGGAAGTGCCCCAGATGCTGATCGTGAATATCTCTTTGCCGGAAAGTGTCGAGAAGGCCCTCGATACGCGAACCAGCATGGGAGTCATCGGCGACATGAACCAGTTCCAGCAGTACCAGATGGGGCAGGCGATGCTCTCTGCTGCCGAGAACCCCGCCGGAGGTGGCGCTGCAGACGGCATGGGACTGGGCATGGGCTTCGCGATGGCCAACCGGATGATGCAGCCCGGAGGAGCGGGTGCACCCGGACCAATGTCGCCACCCCCTCCACCGCCGGCAGCCTGGCACATCGCTGCGAACGGGCAGTCGCAAGGTCCGTTTGCGCTGGAAGTCATTTCAGACGGAATTGCCAAGGGGCAGATCACCGCCAATACCCAGGTCTGGTCAGCCGGCATGTCGGGCTGGTTACCGGCGGGACAGGTTCCCCAGCTGGCGGCACTCTTCCAGGCAGCCACACCTCCTCCACCGCCGCCAGCCAGTTAGTAGAGAAGGTGCAGTCAGCAGGCCATGCATTGTAGATTCCACAGGCACGGGAATGATTCCCTGCCGCGAGACCGGAGGCGGGTGTTCGCGTGAGAGTAGCACACATTATCACGCGAATGATCATCGGCGGTGCGCAGCAGAATACGCTTTACACAGTGGAAGATCAGTATCGGGATTACGGAGACGAGGTTTCGCTGATCACCGGACCGACCACCGGTCCGGAAGGCACATTGATCCCAAGGGCCGAGCAGGGGGGCTTTGACTTACAGATCATCCCGCATCTCCTGCGCAGCATCAGTCCGTTGAACGACTGGCGGGCTTATCGGGAATTGATCGCCGCCCTGCGCGACTATCAGCCGGACCTGGTTCATACTCACAGTTCGAAAGCGGGCATCCTGGGACGCGCTGCCGCCTGGCATCTGAAGCTGCCCTGCGTGCATACCATTCATGGTGCCGCCTTTCATTTCGGTCAGTCCCCTTTGAATTATCACGCCTACATTGCCGCAGAGAAATGGGCGGCCCGCCGCTGCGATCGATTGATCAGCGTCTGTGATGCGATGACCGACCAGTATGTCGCCGCCGGTATTACAACGCCTGAACTATGCGATACCGTTTACAGTGGGATGGAAGTCGAACCGTTTCTCACTCCTCCGCGTCCACCAGAAGAGGTCCGGCGGGAACTGGGAATTGAACCCGAACACATTGTAATCGGCAAGGTCGCGCGGCTGTTCCATCTAAAGGGGCACAAGTACCTGATTGAAGCAGCCCGGCAGGTAGTCGATGCACAGCCACAGGTTCGGTTTCTGTTGGTCGGGGATGGAATCTTACGATCAGAATTCGAACAGCGCATCGCCGAACTGGGGCTGACCGAGAACTTTATCTTCGCCGGTCTGGTTCCCCCGGAACGGGTTCCCGAACTGATCCATGCGATGGATATCGTGGTGCATACCAGTGTCTGGGAAGGACTGGCGCGGGTGTTGCCTCAGGGGCTGATTGCCGGTAAGCCGGTGGTCTCTTATGACGTGGATGGGGCGCGGGAAGTGGTGATTCCGGAACAGACCGGTTACCTGTTGCCTGCAGAATCGATTGAGCCGCTGGCCCAGGCGTTAACGGAACTGGCGGCAGATCCTGAGAAACGCGCCCGCTTCGGACAGACGGGACGGGAGCGGTTCACGGATCAGTTCCGTCACGAGACGATGACCCGCCGATTGCGTGAAATCTATCAGCGGGTCCTCGATGATCGTGAGCAAAAGAAGTAGTTGGTGACTACTTCTGAATCAGCACATTGACACCTTTTTTATTGGACAGCACGATATCGGGCCGTCCGTCGCCGTTGAGGTCTGACATTGAGAACTGGGTGCCGACTCCCGTGTCGTTTCCGGCTTCAATTTTGTGCGGAATGAACTGAGGAGCTTTGTTCTTTTCACGCTTGATCTCATACCAGTACATTACGACCGGCTCCTTACCACCCGGATCTTTGCCGTTATGTGCGAAGAAGCGTTTCCCGGTCACCATGTCGTTCTGGCCATCACCGTTCATGTCGATGAAATGCATGGCGTGGGTCTGCGAATAGCTTTTGTCGATCAGGTGCGCCTTGAACTTGGGCGAGTCACCACCGTCCAGGTTTTCGAACCACCAGACGCCGAACGCATGGGCAGAGCTGCCGATGATGTCGTTGTCGCCGTCCATGTCGAGGTCCTGCACGTACAGGTCAGCCATCTTTTCCGGGGCTTCTCCGGTCGCGGTGAGATTGAAGGGATGGAATTCCCAGAGGCCTTCGCCCAGCGTTTCCGGGGCTTCCCACCAGCCGTGGGGGATAAGCACATCCTGACGACCATCGTTGTTAAAATCACCGACCCCCAGACCGTGATAGTATTTGAACGTTCCGTTGACCATCGGGTCGCCGGGTTTGCTGATCGGAATGAAATCCCATTTTTTGGTCGCCTGGTCGGGGGAGGGAATCTCAATGTAGCCCATCTGTTTTTCGGGCTGTGAACCGAAGATGAGTTCGGGTTTTCCGTCGCCGGTGAGGTCGGCGAATTTGGGGGTTTCATTACAGATGCTGTGCCAGATCAGGTGTTCTTTCCAATGGCCTGATTTGTTCTTCGGGTTTTCATACCAGTAGAACTCTTTGCCGGGAAAGCTGACGTAAATGAAGTCGGTCCAGCCATCCTGGTTGATGTCATAGGCGAAGTTGCAAAAGCTGTCGCTGTAGCCGACGCCCGCTACGAATTTCCCGGGCTTGCGGACTTCATGCATTTTCCAGTCGGGGGCTTCATACCAGACATCACCGGCGATGACATCCATCTTACCGTCTTTGTTGACGTCAGCCGCGGCAGAGCCTTCCGAACGGAATGCCGCATCGAGTTCCTGACGCTGCCAGGTTTCCCCGGCTGACAGACCGGTCGTGCCCGTCAACACGACCAGCAGGGCGGCGACAGAAACGTAATTCCAATGACGATAGACTGGCTGAAGCATGTGCATTATTGTTTTCCCGTTGTTAACTTGCGAACGCGATAAGTTTCACTGTCACCAATATAGACATTGCCTTGAGGGCCGACATAAACACCGTGTGGACGCGCCATGCGGCAGTTGGCGGGATCTCCATCAGGACCATCTCCCCGTTTGCCGTCGCCGGCAGCGGTTTCAATTGTTCCATCTTTTTTACGAATGACGCGGATGGTGTGACTCTCTGTATCCGCCAGGTAGATATCTCCATTGGGGGCGACAGAAATTCCTTTGGGACCGGAGAGCGTGGCTTTTTTCGCCGGTCCGCCGTGTCCCGTATATCCTTTTTTACCAGTGCCTGCAATGTGATGTAAAGTCCCATTGTCCAGATCGATGCGGTAAACCATATTCCCTTCCCGCAACGCGAGATACAGTGAACCTTTGCCTTTCCCGTCTGCAAAAAAGTCCAGTGCGCGAGGACCATTCAGCGGTGTGCCTGAGACCGGTGCACCATCGGGAGTCGGCTTGCGTGCTCCCGTACCGGAGAACGTGGACACAATGCCTGTCTTCAGGTCGACGCGGCGAATGCGATGATTGCCGATGTCGCAGATATACAGGTTGTCATCGTTATCCAGGGCGATCGAATGGGGGCGGGAGAAGGTGGCTTTGGTGGCAGGGCCTCCATCGCCTGAGAAACCTTTCTCACCTGTGCCTGCGACGGTCGAGATTTTTCCGGTTTTCGCATCAACGCGGCGAACGATGTTGTTGACCATTTCCACAAAGTACATGTTGCCCGCTTTGTCAAAACGGACTTCATAGGGCTCATTCAGTTTCGCTTCCAGGGCGGGGCCTCCGTCTCCGCTGTAGCCTTTCTTGGTCGATCCGGCGACGGTTGAGATCTTGCCTGTCTCTTCATCGATGCGGCGGATGACGTGTCCTTTGATTTCACAGACATAGAGAGCTCCGTCCGGACCAAGCGTCAGTCCGTAGGGTTCTCCCACCTGTGCTTTGACTGCGGGGCCACCATCGCCCGAGTGTCCGAGCTTGCCGGTTCCGGCAATGGTTTTGATGGTCTGTGCAGACAGCGGTGCTGCGGCGAAGCAGAACAGCACGAGCAGGGGAATGATATGCAATCGTTTCATGTTGTTGTTTCCTGGATGTTTAATTTGAAGCGCCCGGCAGGTCATCAAACGGACGCTCCGGGTCATCGTGTTTGAAAACAAGATACCGACCAGCATTCGGGTTCTGTTGCAACAGTTCTGCCGGCGGGATCAGGGCCTGCTGTCGGGTCTGTTTATCAACGACCACAACTTTTGTGCCCTCAGGGTGCTGTCCCTTTTTAAAAAATTGTTCCATCAGCATATTATCCGGTTTCCCTGCCGGGTCCACAATGACCACGTACTCTGCAGAAGGCTGAGGCACAAAGGGACGCTCTTCTGCACACCCGGTGATGAGCAGGCAGAGTGCGAGCAGTGAAAACAGGCGACGCAGGATACGCATTACTGGACGCCTCCCATGTCTGCCTCCAGCTTATCTTTATTGGTAAATAACACGTTACTGTCCATGGGACCGAACCAGCCGATCTGGAATTTTTTGGGATCCCCGCCGTAGGCGGAAGTACCTGTACCCGACATAACGGCTGAGGTCACGCGGCCATCGGCCCAGCCAATATTGGCAACGGTTCCCGTATGTCGGAAATGAATTGAAGGATCGGGCCGCCAGGGGGCCTCTTCGAAAGTGGGGGTCCAGTTATCAATGAAGTAGGGCGGTTCGATGAAACTGTATTCGATGATATGCAGATCCGGGAATCCCTGGGCCAGTGCAGAATCGGCGAAGGCGACGGTGCGGGCCAGGCTGCCGATTTCCCGCATGTTGGTGGCGATCATATTGCAGGTGGGATAAGTATATTTCCAGGATGTTCCTCCCAGATAAGCCTGGTTATAACCATAACCTCCGGTGCCTCCTTCGAAAGCATTGGAAACGGTTCCGTGAGCAGCAAAGTTCCCGAAGGTGGGACACTTTTTGATTTCTGCATTCTGTTCGAGGAACGGAGCCAGTGGCCCGAGATGTGCCTGGAATTTAGATGTCGCGTCAGTTGTTGTCCGTTCGCCGTGCCAGCGTTTTTTACCACCAAAACCGACATGTTGATCGGGTGCCGCTCGGGGCCAGTAACCGCCGCTGGAGTCTGCATACATATGACAGGCCAGTACGATTTGTCGCAGATTGTTTTTACATTGGGCCATGCGGGCCGCTTCGCGCGCCTTCTGGACAGCGGGCAGGAGCAGGGCCACCAGAACAGCGATGATGGCAATCACGACTAAGAGCTCAATCAGAGTGAAGCCGCGTTTGCGTGCCTGCAGCGCAGATTGAGGAGTTTGCGGGGAGTAAGGTGAGCGGGATTGGGGAAACAGCATTCGTTCGGTTACTTTTTGGTTGGAGTGAAAGTGAGAATCGTTCAAAACATTCACTCACATTCTAACCGACTCAGGCCGTAAAAGTCTTGTCAGTGGGCAGACTTCAGGCGCAGGAAACCGATTTTTTCGGGATTACGCAGAGCGAGAGGCGAGAATTATTCCGTTCCGGCGTCGGTCTGGTTCTGTTTCGCAATGATTTCTCGCTCTTTCTTGAGGCACATAAAGATGAATGTCCCC
Source organism: Gimesia chilikensis (assembly GCF_008329715.1). GTDB lineage: Bacteria > Planctomycetota > Planctomycetia > Planctomycetales > Planctomycetaceae > Gimesia > Gimesia chilikensis. The sequence goes on from NZ_VTSR01000021.1 coordinate 44,019, forward strand.
GAGATGGCGGCCTGGGCGATCAGGTAGACCAGAATGTCAGGCCCGTTCAGAACAATACAGGCTCCGAAGGCGATCACGAAAAGAGCGATTAATCGATGAAGCAGTGACATAGTCCAACCTTGCTTGAATTCGCAGAATGGAAACGTGTGGCTTTGGTTCTGGTTAAGTATAGTGCTGTATGATACATTGATCAATTCAGATTTGTTAAGCAAAACAAGGAACTTTGCTGAACACAGCCAGATTCGGAACAGGGATTTTCCCTATCGTTTGGGAGCAGGAGCACATGACCAGCGTCGCGGACATTCAGGATTATTTGATCAATCTGGCACCACCAGAACTGGGCGAAAGCTGGGATAACGTCGGATTGCTGACGGGAGATCCCACTTTCAAGGTCGAGAAAATCCTGACCTGTCTGACACTCACACCGGATGTCGCTGCCGAAGCGATTTCAGCCGGAGCGAATCTGATTGTCAGTCACCACCCGATTTTGTTTCGTCCCGTGCAGCAGATCACCGCGGCGACTGTTGAGGGAAAAATGTTGCTCGATCTGATCCAGGCACGAATCTCGGTTTACAGTCCACATACCTGCTACGACAGTGCAGAGCGGGGCATCAACTGGCAACTGGCCAGTCTGCTGGGGCTGGAAAACATCGGGATTCTGAGACCACAACCCGGCCCGGAACCAGCAGCAGAGGCGCAGGGAGCAGGGCGGTTTGGTGATTTGCCCGCTGAATTCTCGCTGGCCCAGCTGAATCAGTTGATCAAACAGGCTTTGAAGGTTGAGAATCTGCAATTTGTCGGAGATCCGGAGATGCGGGTCAGCCGACTGGGAATTGCCTGTGGTGCGGCTGCCGAATTCCTGAAAGACGCACACAAACATGAATGCCAGGCGCTATTAACAGGAGAAGCCCGGTTTCATGCCTGCCTGGAGGCCCGTTCCCGCGGGATGGCACTGATTCTGCCGGGGCATTACGCGACTGAACGTCCCGCGATGGAGCAGATGGCCGAACTCCTGCAGGCGCAGTTCGGGGATCTGAAAATCTGGGCCAGCGAAGTGGAATCGGATCCACTCGGCTGGGACTGTGACGGAGAGTCGACCTGACAGAAGTGACTGATTTCGGTCGTTCCCAGTGGTGGTTTGTATATTCGGAGTGGGTTGCCATTGACCTGATCGGCAGATTTCGCCATTATCCCACCTCTCTCTGTCGTACAAATTCTCTTATTTGACACACTTGATGAACGGAAAACCGCTCGCGTGTGTCCTGATATCAGTAAAACTCGCTTACATAGACCCAAGTAATTTAATTTCAATGTCCAAAGAGAAAACCAACCGTTTTGAAGCAGAACGGATCAAAAAATTAGAGAAAATTCAGTCTCTGGGACTCGATCCCTGGGGGCAGCGGTTTGACGGTCATATTCCGATTGCAGACGCTCGCGAACAGGCTCCCGCGGAATCGGGCGTTGATGGCGAAGACGTGCGGATCGCCGGGCGGATCATGCTGCGGCGCAAAGCCGGTAAACTGCGGTTTTACGATATCAAAGACTGGACTGGAAAAATTCAGCTGCTGTTCTCGCGGGGCGACCTGAGCGAAGAACAGTGGGAGCTGATGGGCCAGCTCGACCTGGGCGACCTGATCGGCGTCGATGGCTGTCTGCGTCGGACTGAAACCGGAGAAATCTCCGTGTTCGTTAAAGAGCTGACGGTGCTCTGTAAATCGCTGGCGCAGCCTCCGGAAAAACATCACAGTGTCAAAGACGTCGAACTGCTGCTGAGACAGCGTTCGCTCGATCTGATCTACACCGAAGGCGTGCTGGAAAAGATGCTGAAGCGGAGTCAGATCATCGATTCCGTCCGTCAGACACTTCGCAGTCATAAGTTTCATGAGGTGGAAACACCGGTGCTGCATGCAGTTGCCGGTGGTGCAGCGGCGCGGCCCTTCATTACACATCATAATACGCTGGACATCGAGCTTTACATGCGGATCGCCCTCGAACTGCATCTTAAGCGACTGATGGTCGGTGGCGTAGAACGTGTGTATGAAATCGGGCGGGTGTTCCGCAATGAAGGGATTGACGCCACTCATAATCCCGAATTCACCATGATCGAAATTTACCAGGCGTACGGTAATTACGAAACGATGATGGATTTGACTGAAGCCATCGTCACCGACGCCGTCAAAACGATCAGCGATACCATGGTACTGCCTTGGGGCGAAGACAAGACCATCGACTTCAGTGGTCCCTGGGAACGAAAAAAGTACCACGACCTGGTTCGCGAGCATGCAGGCTGTGATCCCCACGATCCGGCTGCAGTAGCAGCGGTTGCGAAGCAGCATGGCATTGATACAGAGAATGTGCACCCGGATGTGGTGCTCAATGAAGTGTTTGAAGCAACCTGCGAAGAACATCTGACCGGTCCGGTTTTCGTGATCGACTACCCGGCTTCCATTTGTCCGCTGACCAAGCGACAGAAGGACAACCCGGAGATCGCAGAGCGGTTTGAGCTGTTTGTCCACGGTATGGAACTGGCCAACGCTTATACCGAGCTGAACGATCCCCTGCTGCAGGAAGAACTGTTTAAAACACAGCTGTCGGGACTTTCCGAAGAAGACTCGATGGCAAAAATGGATACAGATTTTATTAAGGCGTTGAAAGTCGGTATGCCGCCGGCCGGAGGATTGGGAATTGGCATTGATCGCCTCGTCATGTTGTTGACCAACAGTCACAGCATTCGCGATGTGATCTACTTCCCGCTGCTCCGACCCGAAGGACAGCCGGCACCGAAAGAGTAAACCAGGGATGTGACCGGCATCAGCGGATTGAGTGCCGGCGAGAACCAGCCAAAGGATTGGCCCGATGTATAAATCATTACTTTGCCTGCGATATTTGAAAACGCGCTACATTGCGCTGGCCAGCATCATCAGTATGACGCTTGGTGTCGCGACGATGATTGTCGTCAATAGCGTCATGGATGGTTTCAGCACCGACATGCGAACCCGCTTGCGGGGGATCCTGGCGGATGTCATCGTGGAAACCAACTCGCTTGATGGCGAAGAGAACACGCAGGAGCTTAAAGACCGCATTCAACGCGCGGTGGGTAACGACATCGAAGGCATGACAGCCACGGTGGAAATTTACGCTATGCTCAGCGTGCAGTACGGTTCCCAGTGGCAGAGTAAGCCGGTCACCCTGATCGGTATCGACCCGGCGACGAAAGCCACGGTCGGTCCGCTGGCCAAATACCTGATGCATACCAAAGAGGGGACGGTACCTGACTGGAATCTGTCTCCCGAGGCGATGGCCTACCGTAAAGAGTGGACCACCCGGGCTCAGTGGATGGTCGATCGCTGGAATCACAATCCCCCACCACTGGAAGAAGCAGATGAGGGCAACGAGCAGGTCTCCTTCGAGGAGTCCGTCCCCCTCGAGCCGGAACCGGAACCGAAGTTTGCGCAGGATTCCGGAGAGTCCCCCTTCGATGCGGCTGCCGAGTCAAAGGACAGTGCACCCCAGTTTGCAGAGCAACCGGGGAAAGCCATCAATCCCTTCAGCCAGTTCGATAAAAAAGAAGATCGGGATCCGAGCGAACCTTTGAAGGCCCGCGTCTATATTGGTTACGGTCTGGTGAGTTTCCCTTACGAAGATCCGGAGACCGGCGAAACGAAAATGTTTCAGATCGTCAAACCGGGTGATGATATCAAAATCAGTACCGTCACCGCCGGACATCCACCGGAGCCAACACACTTTAATGCGACCGTGGTCGACCTGTTTAAGAGTGACATGAGCGAGCACGACAGCAGCCTGGTGTTCTGCAACCTGGAATACCTGCAGGAAGCCCGCGGGATGATTTCTCCTGAGAGCGGCGAACGGTCGATTACATCGATTCAGATCAAGCTGAAAAACCAGGACGATGCGGCGATGGTCGTCAGCAAGCTGGAAGAAGCCCTGCCTGCCAGTCAGTTCAGGATACGTACCTGGGAAGACAAGCAGGGACCACTGCTGGCCGCTGTAGAAGTGGAATCGGCGATTCTGAATGTGCTGCTGTTCCTGATTATTGCCGTTGCCGGTTTCGGCATCCTGGCGATCTTCTTCATGATCACGATTGAGAAGACTCGTGATATCGGCATTCTCAAAGCGCTGGGTGCCAGCTCGAATGGTATCATGTCAATCTTTCTGTCTTACGGCCTGGCATTAGGTCTGGTGGGCAGTGGTGTCGGTGTGATCGTGGGGCTGCTGTTTGTTGAATATATCAATGAGATAGAAGGGTTTATCACGTGGCTCACCGGGAGGAAGGTCTTCGATCAGCGGATCTATTACTTCCCGGAAATTTCGACGCACGTCGAGCCGATGATGGTCTTCTGGGTGGCGGTCGGTGCGATGGTGATCGCGGTTCTGGCAAGTATTCTGCCGGCCCGCAAAGCGGCCCGCTTCCATCCGGTCGAGTCGCTGCGTTACGAATAGCCGATGGTTGACTTCCCCTTCAGTCCGTGACAGGTTCTGAACCAGAGTTACTAATCCGTTTTAATCGAGTATGAACTCATGACCGAGACGATTTCCATGCCTCATCCACAGTTATCAGCAATCGCCATCGAAAAAGCATACCGGAAAGACAAGCATAAAGTGCCTGTGCTGCGGGGCATTGATGTCGACGTGCAGAAGGCCGAGTTCCTGTCGATCGTGGGGCAGTCCGGTTCTGGTAAAAGTACCCTGATGCATCTGTTCGGTCTGCTCGATTCCCCGGATATCGGGGAAATTCACCTCGAAGGGCAGCGGATTGACGATCTACCCGATCACGCCCGCGACCAGATCCGAAACCGCGTTTTCGGCTTCATTTTCCAGTTTTATCATCTGCTGCCCGAGCTGAATCTGCTGGAAAATGTGCTCTCGCCGCTGATGATCCGCTATTCCACCTGGGAATACTGGAAGCAGAAAAAACAGTTCAAACAGGATGCGCTGGAGATCATCGAAAAGGTCGGTCTCTCGCACCGTATCAAGCACCGTCCCTCGGAAATGTCGGGCGGGGAAATGCAGCGGGCCGCGATTGCCCGGGCCCTGATTGCCAAGCCTCAGATCCTGCTGGCCGATGAACCGACGGGAAATCTGGACAGCAGCACCGGCAAAGAAATTATGGACCTGCTCACCAGCTTGAATGAGCAGGATCAGCTCACTATTATCATGGTTACGCACGACAACGCGATCGCCGCTCAGGCGCATCGAACAGTTCGTCTGACGGAAGGCCAGATCGAGGTTCTGGGCAAATCTCATCCCACCTCGGCATCAGCCTAGATACAAACGGTCAGTATTTACTGTTCGGGTTGAACCGCTGTCGCCTGCGTAGTGTCTATGGCATACGCACAGCGTATGATGCTTCTGTCTGAAATGGATTTCGCCGATTCCCCACACAGGATGGAAAGTCCGCCAAAACCTGCCAGCTGCGTTCTGGCCCAGTTTGAGAATGGTACCCGAGTCACATGTCGCTCCAAGTTTATATTGACGGAAAACTGCTTCCCAAGGAAGAGGCGAAAATCAGTGTCTTCGATCATGGTCTGCTCTACGGCGACGGTGTCTTTGAGGGGATTCGGGTTTACGGTAAAAAAGTCTTCCTGATGCAGGAGCACATCGACCGTCTCTATGAGAGCGCACTGGCGATCCGCCTGGAGATTCCGCTCTCCAAGGAAGAGATGATCAAAGCCGTCAATGAGACTGTGGCCGCCAACGGCATTGAAGATGGTTACGTGCGACTGGTAATCACTCGCGGCGCGGGTTCTCTAGGTCTCGACATTCGCCGTACCAGCAACCCGCAGGTAATTATTATCGCCGACAATATTTCCCTGTACGATCCGCAGCTGTATATCGACGGTTTGAAAATCATCACCGCAGCGACGATCCGCAACCATCCGGCAGCGCTTTCCTCACGCGTGAAGTCGCTGAACTACCTGAATAACATCCTCGCCAAGATTGAAGGGACTGACGCCGGCTGCATCGAAGCTTTGATGCTCAATCACAAAGGGGAAGTGGCGGAGTGTACCGGCGATAATATTTTCATCATCAAGAACGGCGTACTCAAAACGCCGCCCGTAGATGCCGGCATTCTGGAAGGGATTACCCGCAACGCGGTGATCAAACTCGCCGAGGAGTCGGGAATCAAGGTCGAGCAGTCCCCCTTCACGCGGCATGACATCTTTGTCGCAGACGAATGCTTCCTGACCGGTTCTGCAGCGGAAGTCATCCCGGTGGTGGCTCTGGACGGCCGCGAGATCGGGACGGGTAAACCAGGACCGATCACCAAAGATCTGAATGAAAAGTTCAAACAGCTGACGCGCTCCTGAACTGGAGAAGGTTCTTGCAGACGGGAACGGGTCTGGTAGGATAAGAAAATACCACTCTCTACGGTCGGATTACCGGGGAGTGGTGTTTCATCTAAGAAGCGACTTTTCTACCCGTCTGTCCTGTCAGGAACCGATTTGATGCGAAAATGTTGCCAGACCGTTGTCGGCCTGTTGTGTGTCTCTCTGTTGTTCTGGTCCCTCAGCACCGTGCAGGGAGAGCCTGAAAAGTCTGCGTCCACAGCCGGGGTGAAAAAATCCACCTCCCTCCCACCGGAGAGCAAGCAGGCCCTGTCCGAGTTCAACTCGTTGATTGGTGGCTGGCGGGGTGTGGGGATGATCAAACGTAATTCCCGGAAAGGGGCCTGGTCAGAGAAGGCGGAATGGGTCTGGAAATTTGACCCACAGCAGTCAGGCATCGCATATGAAGTTGAGGATGGCAAATTTCTGAAGTCGGCCCTGTTGTCGTACGATCCGGAACAGAAGACCTATCATCTAGCCACCGTCCTGCCCGATGATACGAAACGCGATTATTCAGGCGCGCTGCAGAAAGACACACTGGTACTTGAATCCCAGCCGGATGAAGAGGGAGCCGTCTATCGGATCTCGATCCGCAAGCTGAATGAGAAACGGACTCTGGTTCTGTTTGAACAGCGGAACCAGGGACAGTCATTCTATTATCGACTGGCGGAAGTCGGATATACCCGGGCCGGTACGCGGCTGGCAGCCTCGGGGAGCGGCGGTCCGGAGTGCATCGTCACCGGTGGTGCCGGCACGATTGCGGTCAGCCACAAAGGGAAGACCTACTATGTCTGCTGCAGTGGCTGTAAGCAGGCGTTTGAGGACGATCCCGAGACCTTCATCGCAGAAGCGAAGCAGAAAGCGGAAGAACGTCGGAAGCAGTCGCAGTCTCGCTGATTAGAAGTTTTCCAGCGATGAGCCCAGTTCGGTGGGGGCAGAATCTTCAGCTGGTTCTTCGAGGACGACCTCGTTTTCTTCCAGGTCCGTACGGGGCAGGGGAATACGTTCCCCCTGTTCCGCTGATTTGGACATCGGGTTCAGCCATTTCGGGAGCCGGGAGAAGCGAGAGGGCTCTTCCGATTTGGTCTGCAGAATGGCTGGTTCCAGTTCCACAGGCTGGTCCTGAGAGACAGTCTGGATTTTCGCTGGATGTTTGTCTTTCCGGGTGTAAAACTCCAGGCCGAAGAATGGAGATCGCCCGTTGCTGTCCATCTGGAAAACCTTGTTTCCCAGACCCTGGCAGCCTGTCTGTGTACTCATGAGGAGTCCACTGATGCAGAGAACTCCCAGTAATCGCAGCCCATTCATTGCTTGACTTATTCCATCCTTGTCCAAGTCAATTCTGATTTTTATCTGACTCCAGTGATTACGCTCAGCGCAATACCAGCCTGTATCGTCATCGGCTGTCGGAGGCCTTCAGATTTGATATTTTCCCCAGATCGATGCTTTCCGGGAGAAAATAGTTCCTGCGGAGTCATCCAGACTCAGCAGTTTACAGATTTATTCCTGATCGGCTTCTTTTGCCAGTCGACTTTCGATTTCCTCAGCCGTTTCTACGGGAGGTTCGCTCTGTTTGGGCACATCACGAAAGCCGAGCGTACTGGTGATCGGGCCATCCGAGCCCATCTGACAGCCTGTCCAGGCCAGGCCGCTCAACAGCAGGCAACATGTTGTCAGGTGTAATTGTCTACGCATTGGGATTCCTTTCCCAGTCAATTAGAAACAATACCCCCAGGTAATTCGGGCGCGTTTCATAGCAGGAATCCGGTTTTGTGTGAAGAGGGATTTCATCGCCTCACCTTTTCGGCACGCACTTTTCGACTGTTTTTCGTCCCTGTTGCCGATTCGCCACGTGTTGCTTTGAAACAACATCGCGCTAACTGACCTGATAACAGCGGGTTAAGGCCTCTCTGCTCCTCGCCCCTCAGAGCGTGTTGATTTTTCACCACAGCTCGCTCAGACCGTGTGCCGCGTGCCGCAAGAATTATTTCAACGGGCGGACTGTTTTTATCTCCTTATATTTCAACAGGTTGTGATTACTGCTGTGAACAGTTTGTAAAAATTTTTTTACGCTCCGGCACGTTTGGTATTCAGCTTGCTTTACATCCCAGTATCAACTTTGAAACGTTGACTCGATGCAAACAACTCTTAATCAAACAACTTTGGAGACCACAACTATGAAAAACATCATCAACTCACTGATCAACGACGAAGCCGGTTTCATTGTTTCTGCAGAACTGGTTCTGATTTCTTCGATCGCCGTACTGGCCATGATCGTGGGACTGTCTGAAGTCGCTAATAACGTGAACCAGGAACTGGAAGATGTCGGATCCGCTTTCTCCAGCATCAACCAGACTTACAACCTCTGTGAAGTCTCTGGTCACAAAGGGGAACTCAGCAGCAGCAATTTCCGTGACTGCCCCGACTTCTGCTCAGGTCAGTGGGACATCTACTAAGCCTGACGCTCTGAAAACAACTCTACCCGAAACTGCTTTCTTTCCGAAGACGACCGCCTGCGGGGATTCACCACCCCTGCAGGCATCCGGTCACCCGAAACAAAACCAAATCTCTTAATCTCTGGAGTCTGTGAACATGAATACTGTGTTGATCCGTTTCATGAACGAAGAGGCGGGCTTTATTGTCTCTGCCGAACTGGTACTGATCTCAACGATCGCCGTCCTGGCGATGATTGTAGGGCTCAGTGAAGTCGCCCATGGTATTAACCAGGAACTGGAAGATGTCGGCTCGGCGTTTGGCCGCATCAATCAGAGTTTCTATGTTGCAGGGGCGCATGGCCACAAGGCCTGCACAGACGGCAGCAGTTTCCGCGATCAGGCGGATTTCTGTGACGGCGAGAATGACATCGTCTGTGATCGTCCGCCCCGCAGCGAAGGGAACGGCTACTACTATTAAGCGATCGCGGAACAGCAGTTCTGCTCACACATAATGTTTCCTTAACAGGAAGCAGGCATGCATCGAGGCGGAGGTCTCCACCTCAGGCACCCTGATCAGCGAATCTGGTCAGGGTGCTTTTTTTATGCGCGGTGCAGATCAGGTGATCCAGGAGCGGCTCTGATGCGGCTGAGCTGACTGCTCGATTTGATGCGGCGGATGCACGATCGGACCCGACTGTGGCTGACGGGGCTCCTGGGGTGTGCTTTCCAGCAGACGTTCCATCAGCTCGTACCAGGATTCCCGGTGAATTTCGAGGACCTTGATGGCGTTATTGATATAGCTGGCTTCCTGTTTCACATCGGCATGATTCAGGTTTTCATACACGAACACGAACAACGCCTTGAGCTGTTCGATCATTTCGGGTTGTTGACCTGGATCGAGTCCCCCGATCAGTTCAGCAACCAGATCGCGACTGCGGTCCAGGGCAAAGTGAGCCTGTTCAAACTGTCTCGATTCAGTAGCCTCCAGGGCTTTTCGAGCAAAACGCAGTGCGCCGTCGACCACCATCAGATGCAACTGGTGTGGTTTCGCGGTTAGAACCTGATTCTCCAGGTAGTCATTACCATTCATCTCCTGTTGGCCCTTCGTTCTATTGTACTTCAGTCGTTTTTAATAATTCGTATTACTTATCGGATGATGCATTAAGCCTGTTCAAAGCGGTTTGCTGAGAGTTCAGCTGATTCACAAGCGTTTCCTGCAGAGTGAACTGCTCAATCAGGCGTTGTCGTCGTGCTTCCAGAATCTCGTTCAGTTCCGCAACCCGGGTGTTGAGAGACAAGGCAGAAGCCTGGAGTGAATCTGTTTGTGCTTTCAATGTGCCGGTGAACGGGTCAGTCATTGAGGTGATGACTTCATCCATCACCACCGCAAAGCCATGATCTTCCTGCTGGAAGAATTCCGTGATCGCAGTGGGGGCGTCGGCCAGCTTCTGATCCAGCGTGCTTTCTTTGAGTTGCAGTTTGCCGCTGCTGTTGAACACAATCCCCAACTCGGACAGGCTCTTGATCGAGTTGTTGCTGACGGAAAGTTTTTTCGTCAGCAGACCTTCCAGTCGGGAAGTGATGTTAAAGATCAGGCTGTTCCCGTTGAGAACTCCACGCTGGTTTGTCTCTGGATCAAAGCCGGTCAGGCTATCGGTCGCATCGACAAAACTGTTGTAAGAGTTCACGAAGCTCTTGATCGTTGTTTTGATGCCGGATGTATCGCGGGCTACATTGATTGTGGACGGTGCGTCTCCGACCGAGAGCAGATCGATTTCCAGTCCGGTGATGGCATCATCGAAACTGTTGGTCGATGAAGTCAGCAGGAAGGATGTCTGGGGGTTACTGCCGATACGGATCAACGCGTCTTTGGCTTCGACGGAGGTCGAGAACCCGAAATCATAGTCACTTTCCAGAATCAACTCACCGCCTGCACCACTGCGTGAAGATGTGATCGACAGCCGCGATGAATTAAAGGCGGTTCCATCGTCGATGATCGTAGCGGAGGCCACTCCAGAGGCATTGAACTTCTCGGTGATGTCTGCCAGGGTGTCGGTTGCTTCGATGGAAATTTCCGTGGTCTGTCGACTGGTAACACCGGTCGTTCCGGAACCCAGAATACCCAGACTGGCTGCGACCGAACCTCCTGAAACTTCTTCGATCTTTACATCAAATGAACTGCCCCCGGTGCTTTCCACGATGAATCCGTCGCCGGTGTCGTTCAGGCGGGCATTGATCTGGGCACCCGCGGTTCCTGCGGCATCGTTGATTTTTGTGAGCACATCGCCGATGGTTTTGGTCGTCTCCGGGTCGGACAAGTCGACTACGAAGCTGGTACCGTCGCGGTCGATAATGCGAACGCTACCCGAAGGGATCTCGGTGCCGTTTTTACCATAGGTCGACAGTGAGGTGTTCTGATTGATGTATCGCAGGTCGAGCGAACCGGAGTCGACCGTATGTTTGTTATCTGCCAGCAGTGTGTCGATTTTGAGTGTGCTCGCGAGATTGCCACTCACGTCCTGAATTTCAATCGATGTACCCGAGGCGGCGGAAGTATCCTTGATGGAAATACCGGTTCCCGCCTGATTCAGACTGGCTTCAATCTGAATACTGCCGTTGCCATTGATGAGATCGATTACCTCGTCCAGCGTTTTCGCGGAAGAGAAATCGATGGTGGCATTTCCTCCCGCCCCATCTTCGATGTATACCGACCCGGCATTTAGTACCGGTCCCCCGGACTGGACTCCCCCATTCAGATTTCTGAGCAGGACCGAATTCAGCCCTCCGCTGAGTGTGCCCGTGATGACGCCGCCGGTACCCGTCGTTTCGATATCCAGTTCCCGAGCCGCCAGTGATCCATTCAGCGCACTGACGGTGAAGGATCCTGCCCCGCCGGTGTTGTCCGTCAGGGTCAGTTGTCCGTTACTGGAGACGGCTGCGGTAATATTACCGCCGTTGGAAGCATGATTATTGATGAGATCGACCACGTCGCCGACCGACTGCGCTGTATCCAGGTTGACGTCAAAGGTACTGCCGTCCGAAGCAAGGATCTGAAAATCATCCAGGCCGCTGACGGTTGTAATGCCGTTACCGTCGTTGATTTGTGACAGCTTGAATTCTTCAGTGATGCGATAGACAGAATCACCGTCAAAAGAGGGACCAACGACCGATTTGAGAATTCCCAGGTCGGCCGCTGTTTTTCCGCCGCTGACTTCACTGATTTTCAGGGTTCCCGAACCGGAGCTGGTATCGCTGATGACCAGATGATCATTCTGGATGCTGGCAACCACCGATGTGGCTGACTGGTTGATCTGATTTACGACATCATCGATGGTCAGTGTTTTGGAGAGATCGACGATTTCGGTCTGACCGTCACGGTCTGTGATCCGAATGCTGCCGCGCTGCACTCCCGCGCCGTTGTTGAGTTCTTCCAGTAACCTGGACTGATTCAGTTCCCCGCCGTTGGAAATTGTAATCGTGGTCGCGGTCCCGATGGGGGTGGTGTCAGTATCGGGGAAACCATCGGATATGACCTGGTGGTTAGTGGCGGTCTGCAGACCCTGTAACTGGTAAGTGGCAGCGGTGGCGGTGCTGTTGGCAGCGACGCTGAACTGCTGGGTATCGGAGCTGGTGGCCTTCAGGGTTTCGAAGGTACTTTTCAGATTCAGTTTCTGAGTCGCGGTCTTGAGAGTCAGCAGGTTGGCTTCGAGGGTTTTGATGCCCCCTTCCGTCGCTTCGAACGCCTGCGCACGGCTGGACAACTTCACCAGCGCATTTTTCTGCACGCCGATGATCGCATCTACTATCTCATTGATATTTAATCCGGTTGCCAGACCGACACCGGAACTGATGCCTGACATGTTAGTAAATCTATCTGATTCTACTGAGGTTCGTCGTTTCCAAAATTTGTCCGCGCAGGGGTTACTACAGACTCACAATATTTATCGGTTAGTTAAAACCTGCTGCTTGAGTCGGCCTGTTGAATCTCAGCCCGCAGCCTCAGAATCCCGGCAAGCTTGAGGGATTGTGAGGTTTGTGCTGCTTTGCTTATTCAATGATGGCATACGACAGCGAAGTTGCGAACGGGAAGCGTTTGAGTCTGAGATTAGGGAGTCCCAGAGTTTCCATCGCTGCCAGAGTTTCACCCGGGAACAGGTCCATGTTGAGTTCGTCGAAGGCGATGATCGCTCCTTTGGGCATCCGCGGGATCAACAGCTCCAGGGCCACTTTTGTCGGTTCATACAGGTCGGCGTCCAGGTGTAAAAGTGAAACGACCAGGTGCTGATTTTTTTCGAGGTACTCAGGCAGAGTCACGCTGATATCGCCTTTCACCAGCTCCACCTTGGAAATATGGTTGAGGTAGCGGGTGGAATCGTAGAGTTCGACTGCTTTCTGAATATCCTCCATGGCGTTTTCTTCTGACTTGAAACCGCCGACTTCCAGATGCTCACTGGTGCCGGTGGTGTCCTTGTCACTCAGGGAAGGGAAGCCTTCAAAGGTGTCGAAGCCGATGATTTTTCGCAGGTAGTTAACCGGTTCCAGAATTGCGCTGAAGTGTGCCCAGGCCATGAGACTGGCACCGCGGTGCACGCCGAGTTCCACTACAGAGCCATTCACCTCCAGCTGCTGCTGAAAAATTTCATAACGCGCCAGCAGTTTGGTGATTGACTGTCGGGAAACATATTTGGTGAACGCATCCAGCTTGTTCAGATTGGAACCGACACCGGATTCCCAATAGCGTTCGACTGCATTGAGTGCGTCCAGGTCGCTGGTAGACTGGTTCTGTGATTCACCCACATTGCCCCGTAACAGGCCTTTTTTATCTGCCATTTCGATTCAGCTTAATTTACAAGAGTATGGTTATGAGATGAAGTGGCCTCTGCATGCGTTGCTTCATGCCGTCAGGAAGCGGTTCGTTGCATGGCTTTGCGGGCGTGTGTGATTTCTTTGATTCGCCAGCCATCCTTCAGAAATTGCGGGTCACGCAAATCGCGGTAGCGTAGATTTAACACGAAGCGGATATGCTCGGACTGGTTCTTACTGGGTGTATGTGGTGTCAGGCTGTGAAACAGCAGAACATCGCCGGCCTCCAGAGCGGTCGGCACGACACGGTCAAATCCCTGAACTACATCGGGGGGTAGTGAGTGCCATTTCGTTCGAATACCGTGATCATGTTCGTCATGGGGAACCGGTGGTTTTAGATGTTCTCCCAGTGCGAAAGTCAGACTACCGTTCCGGTGGTCTGTGTTCTGCAGCGGTGCGTAAAGTGTGATCGTCGACCAGGGACCCTCGTTGTAGTACCAGTCCTGGTGCCATGAGGCCAGGTGCCATTCCGCATCGGGCATGCTCATCAAAATGATATAGCGGTCATGGATCGAAATTTCAGGTGAGAGTAACTGTTGCAGCAGCGACATCAGTTTGGGATGAGTCCCGGACGCGTGCAGGGAAGGTGCAGCGTTCATTACATCATAGAGAATGCTCTGAGCGCCGGGGCAGCGCTGTTCAAGCTGCTGCAGGCGGTCGCTGATTTGTGATATCTGGCTGGCATCTTCCTGAACTTCGAGTCCGAAATGCTGTTCGAGCAGGCTCAAGCGACCTGACAGCTCAGTACACATTGGTTGCAGATCCGCAGGGGCAAATAACTGTTTCACCAGCAACACCCCCTCCGCCGCGTACTGTTCCAACTGTTGATCAGAGAGTACGTAACCGTCTTGTGGGCAATCCAGTGTGCATAATTGATTTACGGGTAACATGTTGACCATCCCTGGAATAATGCAAGAATGAAATTTTATTCCGCGTAACCGAATTGAGTGACCAGCGGTTTAAAAAACCGGTTAACCATCGCCTGTTCCGACTGGGACAGGTCGTCCCGCCATTTACCGATTCGCAGGGGCTGTACAACCGAAGTCTCTGTGGTGTGTTCCTGGTCGATGCGAACAGATGCCCCGGTGGTTGTTTCGCCTGTTGCAAGGGCTGCAGGCTGGGTGGCGAGTTCACGGACCTCTTCAGCGATGCGGGAGACGGCATCCAGTTTCAACAGAATTCCCAGCTGGGTTGCCATCTGGAAGATGAGCGCGTCCGCGTTTTCAGCGATATGTTCGTAGGGAATGACCATGATGCCTGGTAGTGGCAGGGCATGGTGAATTTCCTGGTAAGCGGAGACCGTGGCCTCAACTGCATCGGAAAAGGATGCCTGCTGCAACTCCATCGAAGTACAGACGACGTCGCGGGGATCCCGGTAATGATAGAAGGGGCGGACTGCATCCTGTTGCGCGGCCTGAATCGCCTCTTCAGTCAGCAGGTCGAACTTCAAGATCATCCGCTCATGAACATTCATGGTGCCAATGATCTGATTCAAATCTTCGATACACGTCGGTTCCTCTACCTGGAACGTATAGTTCTGACTTTCCCATATTTTTTTGAAGACAGCCTGTGACCAGTCTGTACCGGAATTGGGGATGCCGAAATTGAAGATAATCATGCGTCAATCCTGTCTCAGAGCGAGTCTGAAAAATAACTGCTTACTGGTTGAGATCTGCGTCGAGCGAGTCGAGCTTGCGTTCCTTTTGTGCCAGAAACCGGGGACGGGGAATCTGGGATTCTCCGCGGGTTTCTTCACGACGATAGGGATGATTGTCATCGAAATAATTAATCAGCTGTCCCTGGTATTCAATCAGAATCGTTTTGCAGGGGATCTGGTTACGCTGGATTTCAAGAACGATATCAGCGGCCCGCCACTGTGTGGCGATCAGAATGACATCGACCGGGTGATCCAGCAGCCAGTCGCGGAAATGAATTTCCTGACCTGTACCCGGAACGAACGTGCCGACTTTATTCATGTCAGAATCGATGACAGTCGGGAAACGCTGCATGTCCAGCTGGTGCTGATTGATAAAGGCGGCTGCTTTGCCGGTTCCTCCCCAGATCGCGGTCTGCAGACCGGAGTCGGCCAGTTCTTCAAACTGAACTGCCAGTTGAGCAGCGGACTGTCGTGCTTTTTCCTGGAAGGCGACTGCCTGACGTGCCAGTTCGACCTGATGTTTCTGAGGCTCGAAGCTGGCCATGCCGTAAATCACTTCGCCATTATAGCTGGTTTCAATCAGATCCACTTGGGTTGCACAGCGGGTCAGTAAGCGTTCCAGAGACTGGGAAGTGAAGTGAGAGTTATGTTCGTAAAAGAAGTCGACCGTGCGTCCTGCGTCCAGAACACCGTCGATACAGGGGACTTCGATAAACAGCCGTGTCGCACACTGGGCGACATTTGCTGCAAAGGCGACTTCCTGTGCAAAACCCAGCGGATTCATCAAATGTTCAAAGACGTGCCGACTGATGATCAGGTCGGGCTGCAGTTCTGCCAGATGTTGACCAGGTTCAAACAGCATGGTGCGCGCTTCAATCAGCCCGCCTTCCGTTTCAATTTCCGCATTAGGATCGAAGCCGATAAATTTCCCGGAGGGAATTTTCTTCGCCAGCGATCTGATAAGGTGTCCTTCCCCGCAGCCGATTTCCACCACCGTCGGGTTTTCAGGCAGGCTGGCAGCGATCAGGTCAGAGACCTTCTGCAGATGTTCCGACCAGATGGCTCCCTTGTTAAACATCAGGTTGGGTTTGTCCGAATAGGGCACCTTGGCGTAATCAAAAGCCGCATTCGAGATATGGCCACAGTCCACGCATCGCATGAAGTCGTGTGGCAACCGTTCCATGGCCTGTGCATCCGAGGTGCTTTGAGGCCAGGCCAGTGTCGTCAGGGGCAGCAGACCGCCATCGAAAAACTGAACCGCGATGTGGTATCCACAGGCCGGGCAGGTGTAGTTCCGCATAGCCGAGTTGAGAATATTTGAATGGTCAGTCGCTTCTGACTGTTGAGGTACAGCATCCATGCCGAGGTCCTTTTCCGTGTCCAAACAG
The DNA here is from genome assembly GCF_008329715.1 of Gimesia chilikensis. Taxonomy (GTDB): domain Bacteria; phylum Planctomycetota; class Planctomycetia; order Planctomycetales; family Planctomycetaceae; genus Gimesia; species Gimesia chilikensis. The sequence continues at coordinate 60,709 of NZ_VTSR01000021.1, forward strand.
GTCTGTGCTGATGAAGGAGAATGTTCCGGAATCCTATTTTGCAGCGCGGTTTCGAAGAAAGATTCCATTTCTCGGACCGTGCTGATGTCTTCAAAGATAAGATGACTTTTAGCGAGAATTTTGAGGCGGAGCTGATCGCGAAAGGCTTCATCGCAGCCAATGCGACAGGCCAGTTCGATGTACTCCTCGATCGAAGAGACAATACAGTCTTCGAGTCCCATTTTTTTGTAAACCGCCAGCATACCGCGTCCGCGCATGTAGCGGGCGGGCAGAGTGACGACGGGCGTGCCGATTGCCATAGACTGATAAGATGTGTTGCCACCCCCGAAGTGCAGCGGGTCGAGCAAGACGTCGGAAATGTAGATCAGATTCAGGAAGTCCGGCGTCGACATCCCGCGCAGGAAGAGGATGCGATCTACCACGTCGGGGAACGTTCTCTCGAAACGCGCGACGAGCAGATCTTTCCATTTCGAGGTCTGGTCGCGAATCATCACGATCCGCGCCTGGGGATCTTTTCTGAGGATGCCCGCCAGAACCTGATCGAATTCCGGATGAATCTTGAACAGTGTCTGCGGACAGGCATAGACGTGATCGTCATCGGACAATCCGAACGCAGCCCGTGGTTTGATTTCTTCAGGCAGGCCGGGGCGGTAATAGTAAGAAGGCAGACTTTTGAGCCGGACCAGCTGCTCTGTGTAATGTTCGTCAGCGTCTTCGGGTTCTATCAGTTCGCTGGAAATGAAGTAATCGATTGTTTTCAAGCCGGTTGTAATGGGATGACCCCAGGTAACGCATTGCACGGGGGCATGCCGCGTTGTTGCCAGCGAGAAGATAAACGGGTCCATTCCGATGTCGGCATAGAAGAGGACATCCAGTTCCAGGCTTTGCAGAACCTGGCTGGCCTGCCTCAGATCGACTCCCAGAAAGACATATTCATCTGAATGATTTCGGATTTCTTTCGCGGTATCGTCCGTATGTTTCGTGGGAGTGATCGTGATCACATGATATTTTTCCCGATCGAAATTGCGAATGATGCCTTTCATCAGAGAGCCGATAGTGTGATTGTAGAACAGGCTGGAAATGAATCCGATCCGGATGCGTCCGTCTCTGTGGACAGTCGGTTCTTCGGGGGACCAGCTGAGAGTGTTCCTGATCTGGTACAGCTCTGCCATGCGTTCGATAATCGGACGATCATTGAATCCCTGGTACGCGAGGTAGAAGGTTCCAGGCGTGAGTTTGATCGAAGTATCGATGCAGACATTTTCCACATGTAGTGCTTCGATTTGCTCTTCGAACGAATCCCGTACTTCCTGGATCGCTTCCAGAGAGGCGGGGATCGGAGGCAGTAGACTTGCCAGGGCGAGCTTGTATTCGGGAAGCTGATTGAGTTCGTACGCCTTTTCCAGCGCCTCCTGGGCTTCCTCAAACATTCCCATGGTCTGGTAGACTGTAGCCAGATTGCAGTAGGACGGCACATAGGTGTCGTCATATTTGACGGCTTTGAGGAAACTCTTGAGTGCTTTTTTGACTTTCCGCTGCTGGTTCTGGACATGTCCCTGGTAGTTCCAGAGCACCGCGTTTTCCGGATGGTGTTCCAGGCCGGCGGCAACATGTTTTTCCAGTTCTCTGTTCCGCAGCTGTCGGGAATAGAGTTCCAGCAGGTTTAGTCGTGACTGCAGATGTTCCGGTTCGAGGGCCACCAGTGATTCAAAGTAACCGACGGCAGAACCAATTTTGTTCTGTCGCATCCGGACGGAGCCCATCCCGAACAGAGACGCTGTATTGGTGGGGTCGCTTTGATAGAGACTCTGGAAAATATCATAGGCATAGTCGAGATCACCGATCGTAGCGACCAGTGAACCGAGATGAAAAGCAGCACCGGGATGGTTTGGGTGTTTGCCGAGGACTTCCCGGTACACGATCATAGCATCCTGAATCTGCTTCGATTCTTCCAGTGCTTTTCCGATATGGAACTGGATCTCGATGTTGTCCGGGTTGAGGCGCAGCGCTTCACGAAAACAGGAGAGCGCCTTCTCAAAGTTTTCCTGTTCCGCGTACAGAATGCCCAGGTTGTTGAGGATCTCCCAGGAGTCCGATTGCAAGGCTGCAGCTTCTCTCAGGATCTGAATGGCCTGCTCATTTCGGTTTTGTGCTGAGAGGAAGACCGCATAGTTTTTGAGCGTATCCAGGTTTCCAGGGGCGAGTTCCAGAGCCGCCTGATATTCAAATTCTGCTTCAGGATTTTCGGCTTTTGCCAGGGTGTTCGCCAGATTGAAATGCGAGAGATGCAGTTGCGGTGCCAGTTCCACGACCTGGCGGCAGGTCGAAATGGCTTCTTCGAGCTGATCCGTTTCTGCAAGCAGATTGCCCAGGTTGATCAATGCTTCCCGATAGAGGGGCTTGAGTTCCAGCGCACGCCGGTATGCCTGGATGGCCTGCTCCTGTTCTCCCGCCAGGGCCAGGGTGATAGCCAGATTGTACACAAACGCGGCATTCTCTGGTTCCAGCTCCCGCGCACGTTCGTAGTTTCTGATGGCGTCGTCCAACCTGCCCAGTCCTTTGCAGGCCGCGCCGCGGTTGGAAAAGAACGAGCCGATTCCATCATTCTGACAGATCGCACGGGTGATGAAATCGATGGCTTTCTCGAACTGTTGCAGGTGGAGATACACTACACCCAGCAGATGTAATGCGTCGACCTGTCCCGGGTCATGCTGCAGCACTTCGCGGTAGAGTTGCTCTGCCAGAGGCAGGTTCCCCGCCTGATGCTGCTTAACTGCAGTATTCAGTAATTCCTGAGGTGAAGGCATGACATCTTCTTTCAATCATGAAGCTGATTGAAACGGTTTTCAATCTGAGCTGAGACTGGTAGCCTGATCTGGAGGGGCAGGCTGAGTTTTCCGGTTATTCTGTCTGTATCGGCTGAGCTGGGGGGATAGATAAGTGGTTTCTTGGGCCAGAGGCAAATCAGCCTGAAACAGGGGAAAAGACTCTTATATCGGAAGAGAAATAGGTGGGATAGGTAAATGAGAAAAGCACTGTCCGCCTTGCGATGGATAGTGCTTTTCTGTTTCGTATCAGATTGTTTTCAGTCGGTAATCGACTTACTCAGGGCTTATCTGAGCAGACTCAATACCTGCTGTGGGTTCTGGTTGGCAATCGAGAGAACCGAAATACCAGCCTGGTTCAGAATCTGAGCTTTGGTCATGTTTGCGGTTTCGACAGCGAAGTCGGTATCCACGATCTGACTACGGGCTTCGGAAATGTTTTCCAGAGCCACACCCAGTGATGAAACGTTGGTTTCGATCACGTTTTTCTGAACCGCACCCAGACGACCACGGAGAGTCGATACACGGTTGATCGATTCTTCGATGATGTTCACCAGGTCGGAACCAGGAACAGAAGGACCGACGTCCAAGAGGCTCTTACCACCGCCCGAACCGATTTCGAACAGCTTACCGGAAACACCACCCAGACGGGCTGTGTTAACAGCTTCGATTCCGATACCAATCTGACCAGCGGCAGAGACGTCCTGACCGATCTGGAACAGCGAACCACCACCAGTGATGGTGAGGCTGGCCGTGTTGTCGGCAACGTTGGCAGCGGAGGTAAAGGAGAACGAAGCGTCGAGCTGCTGCGAACGGATGTTGGCAGTCAGACCGGAACCCTGGGCAACCTGCCCGTTGATCCGAGTCACGATGTCCGAACCAATGGCACGCTTCAGGGCGTTGCCGTCGGTAATGTTGTCTACTGTATCGAAGCTACCGTTGAGAACATTCACATCGACGAATTCATCAGCACCGTAGTTAGCAGCACTGAAAGTCAGGTAAGCGTTGGTTCCGCCGGACAGGGCAGCAGCAGCTTCTGCTTCGACGACACCTGAACCATCACCTTCTGCGGCGGTGGAGATCAGAGCGTTCACGTCAGCGTTGCCATCCAGCAGCGTTTTGATAGAACTTGCGTTTGATGAAATGTCACCGTTTGCCAGTGTTCCGAGGCTGACCACAATCGTAATATCAGTGTTGGTGTTATTGAATGTGATGTTGGCTGAAGCACTGTTGGCAGACGGGTCAACAAACTGGACGCGGATGTTCTGTCCGGTATCGCCGAGAACACTGTCTGAAGTCCGGGCATCGGTGAAGGTCAGACCGGAGTTCGTAGCGTTGGCATTGTTGAAGGACAGGTTGCTGGCAACCTTGTTGGTTTTCGTTGCTGTCACACCGGTAATGTCACTCACGCCGTTTACGGCGTCTTTGACGTTATCCAGTGAGCTGGAAGCACCCAGGAACAGCACCTGGCTACCGCTTTTACCACCCACTTCGATGGTGGTTGCGCTGGCCAGACCGCCGTCAACAGCACTGTAATCCAGGCTGGCCTGAGTGGCAGCGGTTACAACTGTGGCATCCAGAGTGATGGTGCTGCTGGTTCCGAATACAGCTTCGTTGACCTGGTAGTCAGACAGTTTAGCAGCATCGGTGGCAGAAGCCTGTGTACGGAAAGCTTTGCTTCCATCGATCAGCTTGTCGCCAGCGAATGAGGTGTTCGCTGAAATACGGTTGATGGCTGATAACGCTGTATCGATCTGGAGCTGATTCGCTTCGATTTCGTCCTGAGACAGAGCGCCTTTGTTCAAACCTTCCTGAACCAGACCACGAACCTGGTTCAGCAGGTTGGTGACTTCGCCCAGAGCCGAGTCAGCGGTGGCAATCACGTTGCTGGCACGGTTTGAGTTTTTGATAGATTGTTCAATCGCGGAAACCTGTGAACGCAGGGTTTCACTGGCAATCAAACCGGAGGGGTTATCTTTACCAGAGTTAATTTTCAAACCGGTGGACAGACGGGTCAATGAGGTGTCCAACAGGTTGGTAGACTTATTCAAACTACGTAAGCCTCTCAGCGCGGCTACGTTAGTATTAATTCGTGTCATGGCAAACAGCCTTTCTCACTTGTAATGAAAGCTCCCTAGGGGTTTTCAAGGTTAGAGCTACTATATGATTCAGGTTCTCGAGCAGTGCTGAAACCGCCCGCAAACATTAGTTTTCGTTCCTGTCATATCCGAGAAATGTGGATCAATGTCATCTGTCGTGACAGGATGCCTCGAACTGATGTGGCTTATCTTTCCATAACAAAACCATTCCAGATTCAGATGATGCAATGAATGTACAGAGGGAAACTGCGCATTCACGCTCCTTAACTATCGGAATGTTACTTTGGGTAAATTAAGCGACTCTGGTGTTTTTTTGAAAATAAACCGATCTCTCCGTTTTCCCATGCAGGAAGGGATGACCTGTAACTGTTATCCGATCCTTCATCAAAAGTTCGGCTGCACCTGCCTTAACGTGAGAGAGGAAAATGGTGATCATGACAGGCGAAGCGACAGAAAGACCGAGTCAGTCGTCATGATCGTTACGTTTTACCTGACAGGACGTTGCCTCGGCGGCGAAACGGGCAGGGTTGGGCTAACCGTCATATTTTGACAGGCTGTTCCAAAACTGACTCGGCTCATCTTGATCTGAATAGACTTTCAGTCAGGAGAAACGTCAGTCGTTCAGCGAGTGACAGGCGCTGTCGGCTCGTGAGGCTCTCCTCTACAAGTGGATGGCGAAGTCGTTGTTATGAAACATCAGGAAGTATTCTCTGCGCGATGCCGGGAAAAACTCTGGACCGGGAGCGACTCGGGCTGGTGTTGTCTCGATGATTCCGCATGTCGGATTGAGGGAATGACTCGTGCGCATTGGGGGAGTGCGGATGACTCACTTACTGGTCGCACTGATCACAACAATTGCCAGTAGTTCGTTGGTGATTTAATTACGGCGAGAGAGGAATCATTAATCTGTTTCCAGGCAGCTTGCGTTTGCGTTAATACGAATCACGTTCACAGGCGAAGGTGACAACTTTTTATGCCTGCTGTCGCAGAGTTATTGATTATACGGGTTAATGCTGATTCTTCTGATGAATGCAGGTCGTAACAAATGAACTTAGTTCGCACTCTCACTGAAACAGTTCATGCAAAAACTCTTCGCTTATTACTCAAGATCGCTGATCGGCAATGACGATCCATTTTTCATATCTTACCAAAAGCGAATCCGCAACCGCAGGTGGTTGAATAGTCAGACAGATGATGTCGCAACGGTTGATGGAATAAATAAGAAGAATCATAGTTCACCTGCACCGGTCCATTCGCTTGCCAGGATTAAAACATCCTCAGCAGACCATAATCATAAATCGCATACCTTAGGGAGCAGCATCGCATGCCTTTGTGTCCCCAACACATCAGTCAGCAGGTTAAGGAAGCCCATTCACGATTAGGAGGATCACTTGTAAAAATTCAGAAAGCCCGTCATGACTCAGCAGTTGAATCTGATAATCTGAAATCCATGTTCCAGTCCTGGGAACAGAAGTGGATGCATCGTCGCGAGCTGATCGCCAGCCGCATCCAGACTATTGAAGCCCAATTAAAAGAACTGGCGGAATCTGAGCTGCCCATGCCCCAGTTCACCATTTTTGACGATCCCGGGGAGTAAACCCCGGGGCACTGTTTCCTGTGCCTATGCACTTCTGAGCTGGTGCACGACCCTGCTGATCCGGCGGATCGCTTCCTCGATTTCCTCATTTGTATTGAGGAACGAGAGACTCAGCCTGAGAGCAGACTGATAGACCGGCTCGGGACAGCCCATTGCCAGCAGAACCGGAGCGGGATCCCGGGAACCGCTGGCACAGGCACTGCCCAGGGAACAGGAAATGCCCGCCAGGTCCAGGGAGATCAGCAGCGCCTCCCCGTCCAGTCCAGGGAACGAAATATTCAATGTGTTCGGCAACCGGTGCTCCAGCGAACCATTGATCACGACCGGCGGGCAATGCTCCTTCAGCCCCTGTTGCAGGCGATCGCGAAGGGCGGCCATTTGTTCTGATCGCTGTCTGTGATCGCGGATGGCACACTCCAGTGCCCGTGCCATCCCCGCGGCCAGGGCAACAGGTTCGGTTCCCGCCCGCTTGCCCCGTTCCTGGTGACCGCCGGTGATCTGGGGGAGTAATCGGGCATTTTCTTTCACAATCAGCGCACCCACGCCCCGTGGTCCATGAAATTTGTGAGCTGCCAGACTGACTGCGGTAGCGCCGGAATCATGGAAATGGAACGGAATTTTTCCAATCGCCTGCACGCCGTCCAGGTGCAGGGGAATCCGGTGTTTCTCGCAGAGTGCTGCCAGCGTAGCAACATCCTGAATGACACCGGTTTCATTATGAGCCAGGATCAGTGTCGCCAGTTGAATCTGCTGCCAGTCGAACTCTTCCAGAGCTGTGACATCTATCCGACCATCGGGACCCAGCGGGATGACTCTCTGCCTGATACCCCGTGGCGCCAGTCTGCGGATGGTATTGACGGTCGCCGGATGCTCTCCCGCGGAGAGTGCAATTTCACCCGCCGTCCCGGGGAGGAAACCCTGGATCGCGAGGTTAATCGATTCGGAGCCTCCGCTGGTAAAGATGACTTCCTGGGGATCAGCGCCTACCAGTGAGGCCAGCAGTTCGCGGGCATCTTCCAGGATGCGGCGCGATTGGCGTCCGTCTGCATGGGCACTGCCTGGATTGGCATAGTGAGTCCGGTATTCCGTAGCCACCAGGTCAATGACTTCATCCAGCGGTGGTGTGGTCGAGTTGTTATCCAGAAAAATCCGTTGTGCAGCGGGAATCGACATGACGGGCCTGTATTCAGGTTACCTGCAACATCAGGCAAAAATGGAGACGTACTCTCGTATTGATTTACTTAGCGGTGTTGAGCCGCGCTGATTGTCTGATCTCAGCCTTTGGCTGCTTCCTGGGCCTGAACTTTCAACTGATTGGGAACATGTTCGATCAGCATATCAATAATATCGTCGGTGCCCAGTCCCTGGCTGTCGGCCTGGAAGGTGGTCACGATCCGGTGCCGCAGGACAGCATGTGCCACCGATTTGATGTCTTCGGTGGAGACATGGAAGCGGCCTTCCAGAATAGCCCGGGCTTTTGCTCCCAGAATCAGGAACTGACCCGCACGCGGACCGGCCCCCCAGGACAGATATTCTTTGACGAATTTCGGGGCCGAATCTTCCCCTGGACGTGTAGCTCGTACCAGATCGCGGGCATAGACAAAGACATGCTCAGCAACAGGCACTTTTCTGACGACCTCCTGCAAAGCCAGAATCTGGCGACCGGTGAGAGCCGCTTCCAGCTCGGGTTTCTGATTGCCGGTGGTCTGCTTAAGGATCATCAATTCTTCGGCAGCGGTGGGATAATTCACCACGACATTAAACATGAAGCGGTCCAGCTGTGCTTCGGGGAGGGGATAAGTCCCTTCCTGTTCGATCGGGTTTTGCGTTGCCAGTACGAAGAATGGCTCGGGCAGCCGATAGGTATTGGAGCCAACGGTGACATGACGTTCCTGCATCGCTTCGAGCAGAGCGGCCTGTGTTTTGGGAGGCGTTCGGTTGATTTCGTCAGCCAGCAGAACGTTCGTAAACAGCGGACCCTGCATGAACTGGAAGCTGCGGTGACCGGTTTCGGGGTCGTCCTGCAGCACGTCGGTACCCGTGATGTCAGAGGGCATCAGGTCGGGAGTAAACTGGATACGACGGAACGAGAGATGCAGAATTTTGGCGATGGTGCTGACGAGCAGGGTTTTGGCGAGTCCCGGTACTCCGACCAACAGACAGTGACCGCGGCTGAAGAGTGAAATCAGGATTTCGTCGACCACTTCGGTCTGGCCGATGATGACTTTGCCGATTTCGTCCCGCATTAACAGGTAGGCGTTCGCCAGACCGCGAATGGCCTGGGTCTCCAGATCTCGTTGTGCGTCTTCGTCTTCCTGAACCATCAGATGCTCATCAGGGTTGGTCATGTCCACCACAGCCTTATCAAGAAAAAACCAAACTGCTATAAACGCTGTTTATTGTTTATACTTATCAGTAGAACCGATTGGAAGGGGCCGTTTGTCACCTCAGCCCGGTCGGGCGAGATCAGGCCTGGCAGTTCTGATCGGGTTTGTTTGTTAAGTACTGCTATTATCCTGATTTAGATCGAAAAAGCGAGTAAAAACGTGTCCCAGTCTCAAGTAGCTTATCTCGTATTTGATGTCGAAGCGATCGCTGATGGGGACCTGATTTCCCGGGTCCGTTATCCGGGCGAAGGGCTCTCACCCGGGGATGCCCTGGCGAAATATCAGGAAGAGCAGATTGAGGCAACGGGCAGCAACTTTATTCCGGCTACATTTATGCTGCCGATTTCCGTGGCGGTGGCCAAGCTGTCAGCCGACTACCGTCTGCAGGATTTGACAGTGCTGGATGCTCCCGAATATCGCCCGCATGTGATTACGGGGAAGTTCTGGCAGGGTTGGCGGCATTATGGACAGCCGACGTTCGTCACCTTTAATGGCAGGGGCTACGACCTGCCGGTGCTGGAACTGGCCGCGTATCGCTATGGGATTGCATTACCGGAGTGGTTCAACGTCGATGCCCGCAGCTTCGATCAGTCTCGTAATCGATATAATACGAACGCGCACATTGATCTGATGGACATGTTTACCAACTTCGGCGCTGCCCGCATGACGGGCGGGCTGAATCTGCTGGCGAATCTGATCGGCAAGCCGGGCAAGACCGGCATCGACGGTTCCAAGGTGCAGGAGATGTACGATGCGGGGCAGGCGGATGAAATCAATGACTATTGTCGTTGCGATGTCCTGGATACCTACTTCGTATTCCTCAGATCACGGGTGTTGACCGGTCACTTGAGCCTGGAACAGGAACAGGACATCGTTACCGAGGCTTACCGTTATCTGGAACGTGAGGCTGGGGAAAACGAAAGTAAAGCATATCAGCATTATCTGGAGCACTGGGGTGACTGGGAGCCCCCCGCGGAATAACGGCCGATATGATTTTATTTGGCGTAGTGTACCTGGACGTCCGACAGCAGGAATTCAGAGATACGATCATTCCTGGTCTCACTGATGCGGATGGGCAGGGCCTGTCTGCTGCTGAATTCCAGTTCTACACTTTCCCAGTCGGGCCGGGGAGCATCCGGATGAGGCTTGAGTTTCAAGGTGACAAACCAGGGAGACGCTGCTTCGGCGGACTCTGCATCCAGCTCAATGGTGAATGATTCGATCTGAAATGATTTCTGATCGACATCAATCAACCAGCCGGGCAGTATTTCCTGCAATGCCTGTTTTTCACTGGCCCGCGAGTCTGAAGTACTGCGGTAAGTCGACAGCACCTTCCCGTCAGTCTGTTGCTGATTGCGTTTGAAAATGGTGATGCCGTTACCCAACCGTATGGAATCGATACGGGAGGTTTCTGTAATCCAGCGGGTTACCAGTTTCTCGATCTGCAGGCGTTCTGTTGGATTTCGTTCGGTGTCATTATCACTGGTAAAAGCAACCCGTTTGATCAGGGATTGACCCGCTGGTACCGGTTGTGCAGCGGGGAAAACCGCTTTCGCGACGGTCTGTCTGACGAACTGCGGTTCCGGGCTGGTGTGAATCCGGGTGGTTGGAGTGACTTTCAACGCCGTCAGCTCAATTGAAGCGAACCGGTCTTTCTGAGCTGACTCTCGTGTCAGAAACGTCAGCGATTCCGGCAGCATGGAGCGTGCGTTGATCTGGAGTTCAAAAGGGCGACAGAGTCGGCGCGTGAGTGCGTCCTGTGGTTGTCCCTGCAGGACGATTCTGCTCTGAGACTGACTCATCAGCTTCCAGTGGTATTCGGTTTTCAGTTTTGTGAGGGAAACCGGTTGTTGAAACTCGGAGAACAGTGCGAGTTCGTGTCCACTGAAATAAGCCTGGTTCTGCTGTTTGAACTGTTCGACCGCGGACTGCGGTGTGACCGGAGACAAAAAGCGCGAAGCTGCCGACCATTGGGTGAGAATGGTGTTTACCGGAGTCTGCTCATCGGCGGCACGAACATGCGCAGAAGAGACTACCAGCAGGATGAGGCTGTACGTAAAGAAGGGATGACGATGCATCGCTGAACTCTTAGAAAATCAGGGAAAATGAGACTGTGAGAGGGGCAGGGGACATCAGAGGTGCTGACAGAGATGAGCCGAAATGTAGCACAAAGGTGGAATTGCGGGAACGGCAATCTGCGTTCAGGCGCTGGCAAAAAAGATCCGCTGCGCGCAGTGTCTCTAAGGTGTTCGGATATAGAGGCTTAGCGGGACCGTTGTGTCACGGTTTAACGGAGGCAGGTTTCTTCTGAATCTGCTGAACAAGCTTGCGGAAGTCGGGCAGATTCTGCAATTCTGCCAGATCGGGATCTTTCTGCATCCACTCTGCATCGTCAAATCCGAGTTGAGAAGAGAGTGCCAGGTAGTGGATTGCTTTTTTCTGATAAGCGGCGATCTGCTGTAGGACGGCGGGAGTTTGAGGCTGGTCTTTAAGGTTAACCAGCGCCCGGCCGAACACGCAGGCGACGTTATAATGGAACAGGTCGTTCTTCTCGAACTTATTCAACTGACTTTCGACAAACTGAATCGCTTTGTCTTCCTGGTGATTATAGACCATGCAGATCGCCAGTCCGGTGATGGCCTGTGAATCGTGCTTATCCAGTTCGAATGCATTCTGAAAATCTTCCTGGGCTGCCTTCCAGTCCTGCTTCATCAGGTGGGAATGTCCGCGACCCGTATAGGCCTGTAACAGGACTTTCTCTGTTTTCTCATTCGCCTGATCACCCTTATTCTCCGTTAGCAAGACCCGATTGAAGACTTGGATTGCCTGGTCCCACTGCTCGGCATTGTTGTAAGTCTGTGCCTTGATCAGATAGAGATCCATGTTATTGGGGTCGATATTGATCGCGGCGTCACAGGCAGCGATGGCATCGGCCAGCTGTTTCAGGTCCCGGTAGATGTAGGCCTTGGTGATATGAGCGTAGATCGAATTTTTGTCGACTTTCAGGACATCGTCGCAGGTTGCGATGGCCTGATATTCCCGATTGAGTTTGCGCAACAGGGCGATTTTTTCAGAATAGGATATCATGTGCCGGGGGTTGGCTTCGATGGCCCGGTCAAACGTTTTAATGGCTTCGTCAGGACGATTCAGGGCGATCTCAAGATCGGCTTTGAATCCGTAAATCGACATGAGTTTGGGATTCACTTTGATGCAGGCGTCGTAGGTCGCGAGCGCCTTGTCATCCTGTTTCATGCGGGAGTAGTGCGAAGCCAGCACGGTGTAACCGTAGGGATCCTGAGGCGCAATTTCGATGGCCTTCTTCAGCTCCGCCAGGGCCGCCTCGAATTTGTTTTGATTGCTGTAAAGTAAACCCCGGGTGACGTACAGACGGGCGTAGATGTTGTCGACTTCCAGGCCCTGTTCTACGACTTTCAGACCAGCGTCGTACTCTTTCATGGTGTTCAGAGTATTGGCTTTGGCCAGATAGGCTGGTACGAGCAGCGGGTCGATGCTGATCGCGGTATCGTAGTCCTCAACGGCTTCCTTGTACTCTTTACGACGATGTGCCTGTTCGCCTTTTTTGAGATAGTGATTTCCCGGGGAACGCTGATAAATGTTCTCCAGCGCAGATTGAGCGGCCCGTTTTTTGTCGGCATTGGTTCCGGCGATTCGGGCATCCATGATGGTGCGGCGGGCTTCGGGAGTGCCGATATTGGCCAGGGCGCCGAAGATGGAACCCCAGGTTGATGATTTGGTGGTCTTGGTCAATCCCTCCGCGAGTATCTCAACGGCTTTATTGGAATCGGAACTTCGCAAGCCGGAGACGGCGCCGTTCACAATCGAATGATTGCTGTCGTCCAGAGCCTGCCTGGCAAGTTCAAAGAACTGAGGCGATTCCAGTTTCTGGAGCGTGGAGAGGATCAGCAGTTTTTCGGTCTGCAGGGCACCGGGGTAATACTTTACAAAGCGGTCCTCGACGGATTCATCACCGATGGAAGCCAGCGTTTTGATGAGCAAGACCTTCAGGCCGGCGTCCAGTTTGTCTTTTTCCAGGTGTTGAAATAACAGGGGGATCGCCCGCGGATCTTTCATACGGTCGATGAAGCTGAGCATATCTCCCGTGGGCAGGGACTGCTGTATCTGCTGCAGGACATATTCCATGGCCAGAGCTTCACTCGCATTGTCTTTGCGTTTGATTAATTCCTTGAAAGCGACATTGCGAATTTCTTCTTCGGGGGACTTAAGGGCATCGCTGAGGACTTCGAACAGGCGGGGGTGCCCGTTCAAAACCAGTGCCCGGATGGCCGCCTCACGCAGTTCCCGATTGTCGCTGTCCAGGAATTCGTAAATCGCGGCGCCCCACTCGGGACGGGGATTACGGGCAATGACTTCGATGATGATTTTCTGTGACGCCGGGGGATGTGATTTCAGGATCTTCAGCAGCGCCTGTTGTCCGCCTGCATAACGGGACTCAGCCAGGCTGGCGATGGCCATCTCAAACTGGGGGCCGGGTGGCATCTTCGCGACTTCCACCAGTCGTTGGAATGCCCGTGGATCACCCAGAAAACGCAGAGCATACAAAGCCGCTTCCTGGACGCGGGGGTTCTCGTGGGAAGTCAGTTCGAGCACCAGGGGGAGTTCTGCATTGGTCAACTGTCGTCCGCCACTGATCAGGGCCGCGGCTTTGATGGCCGGGGAACCGGTGCGGATCTGCTCGGCGATTTTGTCGCGGGAGAGGACTTCCAGGGCGCTATCCAGCGCGGCATGGATGGCTGCTTCTTCAGTTGCATGTGTCACCCGGGGAGCGGTCCCGCCGAGGTAGGGGACTGTGATATTTTTAAAGGCTTCGCCGGCGAGGTGCAGTTCCGTAATGACAGACGGAAACAGGGGGAAGGGAACACCCAGGACGGCGTTCGACCCCAGAGAAGCGGCGATGCGGGGCAGCCATTGGCTGATGTCGTGTTCAATTTCCACCTTATCTTTGGGGAAGTAGAGTACGAAGCGTTTCACGTTTTTCAGAGTCAGGTCATCGACGACTTTGACAAGGGCGCCGATGTTGATGCTGTTTAGCTCGCCGGTGATGGTCAGTTCCGCCAGGCAGCGACTGGGCCCCAGCAGTTCGACCTGGTAATCCAGTTTGCCCTGCTCGAAGCGATTGACGTTCAATGCCAGTGGCTGCTGGTCGACGGTCGTCCGAAATTCGATCTCCGGCGTCTGGGCGCCTCCGGGCAAATCGCCCAGTACAATCCAGAGGCCACCCGCTTTTCCGGGGGGGACGACGACCTCATCTTCAAATTTCAATTGTCTGAGCAACTGACGCTTTTTTCCCAGTAAGACACTTTGGCTATTGAGATTTGAGGGTAATCCAGCGAACGGATGAGGTTGGCCATCGACGAATGCTTTCACCTGCGCGCGTTGCAGTTTGACGGGTTTCGTGGAGTCGTTGACCAGGGTGAGTTGCGTCAATAAGTATTGATACTCGTCCGGGCCCCGATTGTTTCGGGAACCTTTGAGTGATTGATCCAGGGTTAAGAACAGTTTCGCTTTTTCAGAGACCAGCGGCTGATGCGCCGGTTTCTGGTTGCGGGTTTTTAAGCGGGCCTCGATTTCCCCCAGTTGCTGGCGGACCCGGGCATTGGTTCGTTCCGATTCTTTCTGTGGGCTGTCCGATTCAGGAGCCCGGGCGGACTGTGCGTTGACCAGAGGCGAACAGAGCAGGAACGCAATCAGACTGCAGACCACCGTGCGGGACAGATCGAATCGAATGGGCATACTGTGTTACTCCGCTTAATCAGACGATCACTTTGCCGGCCCGGATTTCGATCCAGGTTTTGATTTCCGACCCGGGGGGTAGCACCCGCAACCCGGTTTCCAGCGCTTTTTCGGTAAGGTTGAGGGCGTTGGTCACACAGGTGTAAGGTTCCAGGCAGATGCAGTTCCGCTCGGGCGGTGTGAATACGACAAGCTCGGTGAACAGACTGTCGTAGTCCTGGGTGAGGACCAGACCGGCCTGCTCGTCCATAATCAGGCATTCATACTGATCGATGTCTTCCGGTAAGCCGCTGAGGATGTCGTCGGCTTTTAACTGGTCGAACCAGGCACCCTCACGTAAATCGTGTGCGGGCTGAATCGGCTGCTTGTCTCCGGTGGGCAGACAGTCAGACAGAATCCACTCCTCGGTGGCCGGCGACTCGATCAGGCAGTTCTTCGGATCTCCCTCTGCGGAGAGCGGCACCTTGAAGTAGGGATGAGTGCCCAGTCCCCAGGGAATGGGGGTGTCGCCCGGATTCCCGATGCGGAAGTCGGCCCGCAGGGTGGCCCCTTTGACTTCGTAGCGGACTTCAATAAAAGCATCGCCGGGCCAGCAGGGGAGGCGGTGTCTGCCATCAATGCTCAGCTGAAACTGGGCGATGGCGAAGTTTTCTTCGTGGGCAATCACTCGCCAGGGGAGGTCCAGGCAGAAACCATGAATGGCGTTTCCTGTTTTGTCATGATAGGTCTTTTCGGGGGGGAGTTCATATGCGGTTCCCTCCCACTTGAAGCGACCTCCGGCAATCCGGTTAGGGAAGGGGAACAGGATCGGAATCCCGCTGCTGCTGGGGCGTTGTTCTCCGGTCTCGAACTCGGGATGAGAGTCGATCACGTCGATGCATTGGCCGTCGACCATTGCGTGGAACTGGTAACAGTTAAATCCCAGTTCGGGCAGGATGCGAGCGGTGGAGCCGGTTTCCGGATCGGTAATTATCAGGGGCGTCATGTGTCAGAGTCGTTTCGTTTCCAGGTGTTATATGTGGTGTCGACTGGGTTGGCAGTTCGTTTCAGTTCCATTCGGGATGGGCGGTTTCCTGCGGAAGAAAACGTCGCTCTTCCATCGCCCGGCCGTGCAGCGTGTCCCACAGATCGTAGGGATCAATTTCGAAAATGTCTTCCGCGGTTGCGGGGGTTGTGAGCCAGTCCATCCGGTCGAGTTCCGATTCCAGTTGCAATGGTGCCCAGCCGGCACAGCCGAAGAAAATGCGGAAATCCAGATGGGGATCCCCTTCGGAGATCCGCCAGACCACCTGTTCGAAGACCTCGGGGCTGCTGCCCATGAACAGGCCGGGAACGATGGCGTCTTTGGCTTTTTCCAGATCGCCGGCATTATGCAGGGCAAACATACCGTTGGGTTCTACCGGACCGCCCATAAAAACCAGATCTTCCAGCTTGGGCATGTCAAAGTATCTGGAGAGCGCATTGGTGATTGAGAACGAGGATGGACGGTTCACAATCAGACCGGTGGCACCCTCATTGTTATGTTCTACGATCAGCACAACGGAACGGTAAAAATTCTGATCATTCAGTTTCCGGGTGGCGATTAAAAAGTGTCCCTTTAACGATTTCAGCATAAAGCGAATGTTTCTCCTCTGGTTCAGAACTGAATTCCGGACGGTCCGGGAAAATCTCCTCGAGTGAACAGGTAGTATTATATCTGGACAAAAGCTGAAAAAACAGAGTTAGATTTGAGACCCTCAAGCGCCCTTACCGTGTCACAGCAATAATCTGCGGGTTAGGCAGATTATGCCCCGATCTGTGGGGGAGGCCCCTCATTCGCAGATTTTTCATAAAAACAGTATTTCAACTTGAACAGATGTAGGGTAACCTGTAAGTAGAGTTTGATCTGTTAAATAATGCGCTGACTTTATGTATTCCTGATGCGGGCGGTTTTATCACGATGAATACGAAACAAAAACTCTCTCTGCTGGCCTGTCTGCTTTGCACGCTGTTTCTCTCACAGTCGCTGCGGGCAGAAGAAGAAAGCTACGAGCGCTTTACAGTGCGCACCTGGAATTTCCGGGATGGCTCGGAGGCGAAAGGGAAGCTGATCGTGGTGAAAGGCCCCCAGGCCACGCTGCGTCTGGATGGTCAGGGAACCGTGCGCGTTTCCTTCGATAAGTTGAGCGTCAAAGATCTAAACTGGCTCTATGAGTATCATAAACGCCGCAATCAGTTGAGTTTTTTGCCGGAAGAGTACCGCAAAATTCACACGGAGTCCTCACTCCCGGAAACAAAGAGCGCACCTCCTGCGAAGACAGAACCTGAGCCTGCCCCCGTGGAAAACAAGCCGTCCATGGAGCCGGATAAGAAAACGGCGACAGAGCCTGAGGCAGGCGGAGAGTCGTACAAACCATTTACACTCCGCGAGTGGAGTTTCAAAGATGGCAGCAGCTTTAAAGCCAAATTTGTCTCTATCAATCCCCAGCAGATTCAGCTGATCAAAGAGTCGGGTGAATTAACGATGGTGCCTCTGGATCAGTTAACCATCAATGATATGAAGTGGCTGTTCGAATATCATCGCCGGAATAAACTGCTGGGTTTGTTACCTCCAGCAATGCAGGAGCAAGCTAAAGCACTGGCGGCACAACTGGGGCTGCCTGCGGAAATGGAATCACCGGCGGCCGCGATGACCGAACCGGGAACGCCTGCAGCCGCGGATGACGATCCAAATGTCATTAAGGCGAATACCGAAATTGATCCCGAACTGGTAGCCGTATTATCTGATTACCGGTTCTGGTCCGACAAGAAGGGGCAGAAGTCTGAAGCCCGGTTTGCAGGGCTGGAAGGCCGCGAAATCCGCTTTACACCAAGTCCCGGTTCGAACGCGGGGATCGGAATTATCAGCATTCCCGTGGGAACCCTGAGTGATGAAGATCTGGAGTTACTACGCGAAGCACTGAAGATGCATGGGCGGATGTCCGAACTTCCCCTGGCCTACCGGGAACCCTTTGATTCCAGCCTTTCGGCACGCAAACTGAAACAGATGTTGCGCGTCAACTTCCACCGCAAATGGACTGACGTTTCCGGCAATTCAGTCGCCGCTTCCTACATCAAAATGGAAAATGGCAACATCTCTCTCTTGATCACACAAAGCAACGCAGTTCAGGAATTCCCTTACGATAAGTTTTCCGAAGAGGATCATAAATACGTTCAGGAACGCCTGCAGAAAGAAGTGGCAGGTCAGTTCTTTCCCGAAAATGCAGAGACCACGCTGACTCCGGAAGAGCAGCAAAAAGAATTTCGTGTCTGGACTGACCGTAAGAATCGGCAGCTCAAAGGGAAATTCGTGCGACTTGCCTATGGTGATTCGGTTACCGTATTGAATACAGGAACAAAAGAAGAACTATTCATCACGGAATTCTTCAGCGATGGCGACTTAAGCCTGATCAAACCCCGGAAACAGCAACAGCCCGATCAACTGGCGATGAACGAAGGGGGAATACCTGGAATTCCTGGTGCCGCGATGCCCGGCGCTGCCATGCCTGGTTCAGCGATGCCAGGGCCCGGTGGAATGAATTTCCCCGGCATGCGAAATCCGGGAATGCGTAATCCGGCGATGCCTGAACCCGGTTCGATGATGCCTGCAGAGCCGGCAATGGCGAATCCTGCGATGGAACCGAATCCGGCTATGGAAATGTCAGCCAACATGATGGCGGAAAATTCCGCACGGAATCCCGGATTGCCTGAGCGTCCTGTCATGCAGAATACTTTCGAATGTGAACTGTGTGGTAAAACTCATACCTCGGAAAGCCTGTTGTTTGAACAATGTCCGCACTGTGGTGTGAAGCGGGGGGACATGATCTACCAGTGCGGCCGATGTAACAGGAAGTTCAAATCAGAAGGTTCCGGACTGACGGCCCCCTGTCCCTACTGTAATCCGAATCAGGGACGCAATGAGGTGGCTGCGAACTCGAATGCCGGTGGACCAGGTGCTTCGGGTGACTCGGGGGGATCATCGGGTGGTCATGTTAGTGGTCGTTCCGCTTACCGGACCGGGCGACTGGTGGGCAAACTGTTTTTCTGGGGGCTGGCATTTCTCGGTTTTATTGGTGGTGCCTTGAAAATGCGTGGTTAACGGACAGACCTGATTACAAACAAAAACGCGGACGCCTCATAAAGAAGCGTCCGCGTTTTTTTGTGAGTCTCAGCCTGGGAATCAGGGGCGTTCATTTAGCACAGGCAGCTCTTTGGAAGTCTGCATCTGTTGAGCCGATTCCGGATCGACGTAGTCGCTGTGGCAGGATGCCTTGTCCTGGTCGCCGGTCATTTCTTTCTTGACCTTGGAGGCCAGCTTGTGAATCTGGTCTGGACTGAGCACGCCCCGTTTTTCCAGTATTTCCTTTTGTTCTGCAGTCAGCGGCAGCGATTTCTTTGCTTTATCCCAGGCATAATCTTCCGATTTGCCCGACATGAACTCCTGAATTTCCTTGGAGATTCGCACGCTGCACCAGTCGTGTCCGCACATCGCACAGAAGTCGGTATCGACGTCGAGGTCTTCGTCGTGCAGAGCCCGGGCGGTGTCCGGATCGAAGCTGAGTTCGAAGTGCTTTTCCCAGTTGAGGGCAGCGCGGGCTTCGGTCAGTTCGTCGTCACGGTTGCGGGTACCGGGAATTCCCAGGGCGACGTCGGCTGCGTGGGCAGCGATCTTGTAAGCGATACAACCCTGTTTGACGTCATCTTTCTTGGGCAGACCGAGGTGTTCTTTGGGAGTCACATAGCAGAGCATGCTGGCCCCGTGGTAACCCGCGGCGGTCGCACCGATACAGCTGGTGATATGGTCGTATCCGGGGAAGATATCAGTAACCAGGGGGCCCAGTACGTAGAACGGAGCTCCGTGACAGAGTTTTCGCTGGACCTTCATATTGAATTCGATCTGGTCGAAGGAAATATGACCGGGGCCTTCGATCATGACCTGCACGCCTTTTTGCCAGGCACGTTCAGTCAGTTCACCCAGGACACAGAGTTCTGCCAACTGAGCCCGGTCGGAGCCGTCGGCCAGACCACCGGGTCGCAGACCGTCACCAATCGAGAAGCTGACGTCGTATTCCCGCATGATGTCGCAGATGTCATCCCAGAGATCGTACATCGGGTTCTGTTGCTTGTTGTGGAGCATCCACTTGGCCAGCAGCGATCCACCGCGGCTGACGATGCCGATCAGACGCTGGGCCACCAGTTCGAGGTGTTCCCGCAGGACGCCGGCATGAATGGTGAAGTAGTCCACACCCTGTTTCGCCTGATGCTGCAGCATCTGCAGGATGCTGGCGTGGTCCAGATCTTCCAGGCGACGGGCGATGATCATGGAGTAGATCGGCACGGTTCCGATGGGGACAGTGCTGTTCTGAATGATGGCCTGGCGGCAGCCGTCAATATCGCCACCGGTGGAGAGGTCCATCACGGTGTCGGCGCCCCATTGCTGGGCCCATTTCAGCTTTTCGATTTCTTCATCGGTCCCCGAGGAAACCGGTGAAGCGCCCATGTTGGCGTTGACCTTGGTCTTGGATGCACGACCGATGGCCATCGGATCGAGCTGATAGCCGAGGTGTACCTTGTTGGCGGGAATGATCATCCGGCCGGCAGCGATTTCATCGCGGATCTGCTCTGCGGTCAGGTGCGGCTCCCGTTCAGCGACCCGTTCCATTTCCGGGGTGATGGTGCCACAGCGGGCGAATTCGAGCTGCGTGACCGGCAGAAAGTCAGCTGGAGGCGTCCAGGCATCGGCGGTTTCGTAGTTCTCTTCAAATCCCGGTTTCAGCTCCCAGCCGGCGGGCATGAAATCCCAGGCGGTTTTGTCCGATGCTTCCGGCATTCCCGGGGTATCGGGAGAGGAGAACGTCAGGGCGCCTTTGACTCCAGGGGCGATCTGGGGCGGATTGGCGAAACTTCCCGGGTTGGTCTGCTGGCCCCGAGTAGAGGGGTTTCCGCCAATGGGTGGCAGTGAGTACAGCAGGTCATAAGAAGAAGAGGAGTTGGTCATACTATTAGCATCCTTACAAAATCTGATGCGGTCATTGAGTCTGTTAGATAGTCTGTCAGATTCTGAGCGAATCCGGATCAGAAACGAGATCTGCCAGCAGTTCTACTGCCTCGAACGGGAAATCGTCTTGGTTTCTGGAGTATATAGTAGTGACCTGACGGCTTTTTTCAAACTGACTGGATGATAAGTCTGTGTGGTTTCCCATTGAAACGTGCATTGGTTATCATCTGGTCTGTTGAAAAGTAGCTCCAGACAACACATTTCTCTTTGAAAAAACAGATCAGGATCCGCTTCCGGGTCCCATGAATTAAGGTTCGACATGCAGTACGACGTTTATGGTGTGGGTAATGCTCTCGTTGATATTCAGGCACGTATTTCCGACGCCACGCTGGAAAAGCTGGGTTATGCCAAAGGGATTATGACCCTCGTCGATGAAGAGGCACAGCAGAAAGTGCTGGGCGAACTGGACGGTGCACCGCTGTCGCAGTGTGCGGGTGGTTCTGCAGCGAATACGATTCTGGGGATCGCCGACTTCGGTGGAAAAGCGGCCTATGCGGGTAAAGTGGGCAGCGACATGCTGGGCGAATTCGACCTGGCAGACATGCGGAAGCTCGGGGTGACGATCGAAGTTCCTCCCGCCGCCGAAGGACAGACCGGAACCTGTGTGGTGCTGATCACTGACGACGCACAGCGGACCATGCTGACCAACCTGGGGGTCTCTGCGACACTCAGCGTGGAAGACATCAACGAAGAACACATCAAGCAGTCGAAATATGTGTATGTCGAAGGTTACCTGTTCACGGGAGAGACCCAGAAGAAAGCCGCCTATCGCGCGATTGAACTGGCGAAGAAGCATAACGTGAAGGTGGCATTCACCGTCTCCGACCCGTTCCTGATCAACCTGTTCCGGGACGAGTTCCAGCAGCTGATTGAAGGTCCCGTCGACCTGCTGTTCTGTAATCTGGAAGAAGCCCGCAGTCTGACCGGCGAACATGACGCCGTCGACTGTGCTCACGTGATTCATCACCACGTTCCGAACCTGGCACTGACGCTGGGCGGCGACGGCTCAATTCTGATGCACGAAGGCAAAGTGATTCCCATCGAAGGAGTCGAGACAGACGCCATCGATACGACCGGTGCCGGCGACATGTACGCTGCCGGCATTCTGTATGGCATTACCAACGGTCTGACCTGGCATCAGGCCGGGCACCTGGCCTCCCATGCTGCCGCCCGCATTGTCTCGCAGCTGGGCGCGCGACTGAAGAATCCTTTCACCGAGGATGAAATCAAGGAACTGCTCAGTTGATATGAAGCAAAACCATTACCCCCTCTTCGTACGACGCGATCTGGACGGTTTTTTCGCACTGATGATCGATAACCTCGTGCAGCTGCTGCTGATTGTGGCACTGTGCGGGTTGTGTGGCATCAGTGCCGATTCGGAAATTCTGCTGCAATACATTCTGCCCGGTGCTGCCCTGAGTATCCTGGTGGGTAATATCTTTTACGCCTGGCAGGCACATCAACTGGCGAAAAAAGAGAATCGCACCGATGTGTGTGCACTGCCTTACGGGATTAACACACCGTCGCTGCTGGTCTATATCTTCTTCGTGATGGTGCCCGTCTATCAGCGGACCAACAGCGCGGAAGCAGCCTGGCAGATGGGGCTGCTGGCCTGTTTCGGGAGTGGCGTGATTGAATTCCTGGGGGCCTTCGTGGCGGACCGGGTTCGCAAGGTGACACCCCGTGCGGCCCTGCTGTCGACCCTCGCGGGAATCGCGATCGGGTTTATCTCGATGACCTTTATGCTGAAGATTTATCAGCGGCCCATGATCGCGATGCTGCCGGCGGCGGTAGTGCTGCTGACGCTCTTTTCCAAGACGAAGCTTCCCTTTCACATGCCGGGTGGATTGCTGGCAATCATCGTGGGGACCATTTGCGCCTGGGGTCTGCCGGAAGTGATCCCGCAGTTGATGGAGGGCGCGCCGATGAGTGTCGAGGCGATTAAAACCTCCTGGGATCAGTGGGGCTGGTACCCTCCTCACTTTGCAGGTGGCGCCCTCTGGGAACTGCTCAAACAGCCGAGTGAATGGGTGGGCTATATGTCGGTGATTTTCCCGATGGGCCTGTTCAATGTCATCGGCAGTATGCAGAACATCGAATCTGCAGAAGCGGCCGGCGACAGCTATCCTGCGAAGCCTTCGATGCTGGCCAACGGTGCCGGGACGATTGTGGCTTCGCTGCTGGGCAGCTGTTTTCCGACTACGATTTATATCGGTCATCCCGGCTGGAAAGAGATGGGATCGCGGGCCGGCTATTCGACGCTGAACGGGATCTTTTTCATGCTGATCTGTCTGACAGGGACGACCGGCGTGATCAGCAACATCATTCCGCTGGAAGCCGGGATCGCGATTGTGCTCTGGATCGGAATGGTCATCACAGCTCAGGCGTTTAATGCGTCTCCGTCGCGGCACGCTCCCGCGGTGGCGCTGGGGTTGTTTCCGGCGATCGCAGCCTGGGGCATGACGGTGATGCAGGGGACACTGCTTGTGGGCGGAGGAAAAAATCTGCAGGAGATTTTAACCGCGAATCCGTTTACCGAGGTGAATGGATTTCTGATGAACGGCATGGTGGTAATGGAGCGGGGCTTCATCTTCACCTGTATGATTCTGGCGGCGATCTGTGCCTGCCTGATTGATGGCAAATATCGATCGGCGGCCATCTGGTCCGTCATCGCGGCGATCTTCGCGTTTCTCGGTTTGACGAACGCTTACGAGGTTGTGGGGAACGACATCCACTTCCGCCTGGCGTTTACCGAAGGGACCAAAGAGGCACTCACTTTCAGTGCCACGGGCATTGGTGTGGGCTACCTGTTGTTTGCGGCGACCTTCCTGATTCTGGGCGGGATGCGCGATGCAGAGCCACCCATCGAAACGGAAGACGAACCCAATCCCCGGATAGAACCGGGGCACTGACGGGCGCGCGAAAGTTCGCTCATTCTATGGTTGTTCCGCGGCCTGCTGTTGGGCGAATTATGGCTGTGTCGGGGCTTCGTAGATGCGCACGTTGCGGAACTGGCTTTCGGCCCGGGCGATCACATCTTCATCGGCGATGAAGTGCAGGTAACGGTATTTCCCGGTCAGATAGCGACCCACGCGAATCCGGAACCGTTTCCAGCCCGTTCCCGAATAGGTATTGAACTGCTGGCCGATGTGTGACCAGGCTTCGTAGCCGTAAATCTGGAACGTGTGGTTTTCCCGGTTGTATTCCCGGTCGGTATCGAAGCCGAACCCGTGAATCTGTCCCTGATGAGAGGAACGGAAATCGAACTCGATGACCGTATCGGGAGTGATTTCCTGGTTCACTTCCACGCTCTTCCAGGCGTTGCCCCACAGGCGAATGCCTTTGCCATTTTCAATCAGTTGATAGTCGGTGGGCAGTTCGTACTGGCCATCCTGAAAACTGTAAGGCTCAATCTTCGTGGAAGCGAAGTCAATCGCCGGGATATCACCGGGAGGATCGGCGACAGAGAACTGGCTGCGGGCCGGAAAGGTTTCCTGGTCTGCGACCAGCCGATTCTGTTCCCGTCCCTGGCTGTTGAACACAATGGCCTGACCGGCTTCGACGAGGATCGGCTGATCGGGTACCTGTTCCTGGTCGATGTCTTCATCGGGGCGGGAGAGGGAGCGGGTCACCTGCACGCTTCCGTCGAAGACATGCAGTTCGGATTCGTTGTCCGGGTTGACGGCCAGACCGAAGTTAGCGGCCTGTGAGAGGATCGTCAGATTGGCCGTGGTGAGGGTAAAATCATGGTTGCGTGATGTCCCGACGACAGCCAGTCGACCCGATTTCAGATAAGCGCGGCTGTCTGAATTGAGGCCCAGTTCAGCAGGACCTTCCAGCGCAATCGTGGTGCCTCCCAGAAAATCAATCAGGGCGCGGCCCGATTTCAGCTTGAGCCAGCCGGGAACCAGGGGCTTGCTGACATCCTGGGTCCACTCGGTCCGTTCCCAGACAGCATCGTGTTCTTCAATGATCATGGCAGCGGGAACACCATCGCTGGAATCGATTCGCGCGATAGCCTGCGCGGGCTGGCTCTCCATGAGCAGCAGCATCGCCAGGCAGACGCAGACGGCCAGGGTGGCAGCGAGTGCATAGCGGGTGAAGGCCAGCTGTTTGCGCGTCGAAGCGACTTTGAGATCCTGTGCAGGCTCGGTCTGGGTGATGATTTCGGGAGTACAGAATTCCTCGGGAAGTGGTTCGGTCTGTCCCTGTTCCCACTGCAGCATGGAATCGAGATTCATCATCTCCAGGTAGAGCTCGCGTGACGTCTCATCGGACTCGAGTCGTTTCAGAAACTCCTGACTTTCTTCCTCGGTGAGCAGACCGTCGAGGAAGGCAGAAATGATTTCTTCGGGGTCTTTCCGATCCCCGTCAGGATATTGTGGATTTTGATTCATGACAGGCTATTCTCCCTGCTCGCTGGCAAGTGATTTCTGAACGCACTCTTGTAAAAGTTGTCGAATCCGGTACAGCATCTGAGAAACAGCGCCCACGGAGCGGCCCTGTTCCTCGGCGATGGCCTGGACTGACCCGCCTGCAGCATAGCGCTGCTGAATCAGGCGGCGACTTTGTTCCGGCAGCTTGGCCAGACATCGGGAGAGAACCCGCTGCATGTCTTTGGAACCTGCCAGTTTTTCTTCATTCTGTTTGGCCAGCATGGATACCAGCTCTACGTTAAACACCATCGAATCCCGTTTGTTGTCGCGATAATAGGCCAGAACCTGAAAGTAAGCTACTTTGCAGGCCCAGGCGACGAAGTTGGAACCCGGTTCGAATTCTTCACTGCGCCGCCAGAGCACCAGGTTGGTTTCCTGCAGGACATCCTGGACCGCTTGTGTGTCGGGCAGCAGCGAACGGATATAGGCGTATAGCTTGCTCTGATGCGCTGTGAGCAGTTGAACAAAATTTTCCGTCTCTTCCGGCTTCAAGTCGGGCGCTTTCAGGATCAATGCTATCGGTAACGTCATGATTCTTAGTGTTTCTGCATTAATATACCAGATTGCAGAGAATCTCACCAAAAGAGGGCCATTCCCTCAAAAATTTCATAAATTGAAGCATATATGTATTATTCCGCATAAGATCGACGGGGCGACCGGTATATTAGACCAGATCACGTTTTAAAACGCTGTGAATTCTCACCTTGAGAACTGATAATCAGGAATTGCCCGCAATGAACTACCTGGCATATGTTAAGCGCTCTCTGTGCCTGTTGAGTCTCACGCTCGCTCTGCCCCTGGCGGCGAATCTGTCTTTCGCTGACAAGCAGAACGGTGGTACGTCTACCCCCAGCAGCTATCGGGAGCTGATTCTCGCCAATCAGCCGGCGCTCTACTGGGATTTCACAAAGCCTGCATCGGAAGGCGGTTATGTCAGTGTGACCGCTGACGACAAACAGTTAAAACCGTTATCGGCGCTGGTTCGCGGGCAGGCCCCACAGGCTGCAGCCGGCCCTCGTCCTTCCGAGTTTCCGTTGTTCGACAATCAGAACCAGTCTGCCCGGTTCAAGGCGGGGGACGGTTTTCTGCGGGTCGTCGATCCAGGCGAAGAGAGTCCACTGGACTTTGCAGCCGGGGATGAGATGACGATCGAGGCCTGGGTGAATCCCGCATCGATCAAAGCGGGTCGCTTTCTCTATATCATTGGGAAAGGGCGGACGAATCGCAAAGGGGTTGCAGCGGACAATCAGAACTATAGTCTGCGTCTGACGGGTTCGGAGATCAGTTTTCTGTTTTGCACTCAACCTGAAAAGCAGGGGGAGAAACCGACTTATCACCGCTGGACTTCCACCGGCGCCGGCCTCAGTGCACTGAGCTGGCATCATATCGCGTTGACCTACCAGTTCAGCAAAAAGCAGAGTCTGCAGGCATACATCAATGGTCAGCCCGTGAAAGGGAAGTGGGATGTGGGCGGCGATACCAGTCGGCCCCCCGTGGTTGATAACGATGAAGTCTGGATCGGCTCTTCCATGGGAGGGTCCGTTAACAGTTCGTTTGATGGACTGCTGGATGAACTGGCCGTCTATCGCAAAGTACTTACTGCCAAACAGATTTCAGCACACTTCAAATATGTCGCACCAGAAGTGAAGATCGACTGGACCGCGGTTCCCAGTGATCGCGTGCAGGTCGAGATTCACGAAGGGGTTCCCAACAAGAAGTCCTGGCAGTTCCGTCCGCCCCGTCTCGCGGAAACTTTCACGGTGCCTCACTTCGCGTTGATTGAGATTCCCAACCGCTATTCGGAAAAGGGTGTCAAAGTCGATCGCCCCGATCCCTTCCTGGTTCGCGCGATGTCGAACCTGGTGATCCCCGTGGGGAAGAAGCGGATCCTGGTGCGGGCCCGCAATGGATCGCGATTGTATATTGACGAGAAGTTGGTCGCAGAAACGGGCTTTCATAAGATTACGAATAGTGGTCACGACAAAGTGTATGATGTCGACCTGAGCCTGGCGCCCAACATTCGCCCGTTGCACCGAGGCGATCAGGAAAAGGTGATTGAGTTCACTGGGGATGGTAAGCCACACCGCGTGCGGTTCGAAATGATCGTGGGTGGTTCGCGTCATCGGCCCGACTTCGGTGAGACGGCGGTCTTCATCGGCGATCCCGGAAAAGACTTCCAACTGCTGACTCCTTCCGATCAGGTGGTGATGCTGACCGACGCAGACTGGACTGCGTTCGAACAACAGTATCGGTATGACCTTATCTCAGTGAATGCAGAGCGTCGCCGGTCAGTAGCGCAAAAAGAAGACCAGTACTGGGGCTGGCGACACAAGCTGGCGAAAGAGGAAGTACTCAAACAGCCTAAAGCGAAAATACCTGTCGCAGCGAAAGGTCTGCGGGCCAACAATGCCATCGACCATTTCATTAACCAGCGACTGTCGAAAGAAAATGCAAAACAGTCTGCACCGCTGAGCGATCTGGCTTTCCTGAGACGACTGTCACTGGATACGACCGGGACCGTCCCTGCGCCTGCCCTGGTGCAAGAGTATCTGGCACAGAAGCCGGAGAATCGTCGCAGTTTCGCGATCGAGCGACTGGTCAACGATCCCGCCTGGGCAGACAGCTGGGTTGGTTACTGGCAGGACGTGCTGGCAGAAAACCCAAACATTGTTAATCCAACGCTCAATAACACCGGGCCATTCCGCTGGTGGATTCACGAGTCCTTCTATGACAACAAGCCCTTCGACCGTTTCCTGACCGAACTGGTGATGATGGAAGGCAGCAAATACTTCGGTGGTCCCGCCGGGTTCGAGATGGCATCGCAGAACGATGCTCCCATGGCGGCTAAGGCACATATTATCGGCCAGGCCTTCCTCGGTTTGAACATGAAGTGTGCTCGCTGTCACGATGCCCCGTTCCATGACTTCAAACAACGGGATCTGTTCAGCCTGGCAGCAATGCTCAAGCGGTCTCCGCAGGGCGTGCCTAAGACCAGCTCGATTCCTGGCTTCGATCCCAAGTCGAACTCGATGCTCGTTTCGGTAACACTGCTGCCGGGCGAGAACGTCACTCCGGAATGGACGTTTGAAGAACTGGTCAAGCCGGGCAAGTTCCCAGAGAGCTATCTGCGATCCGAGAAAGATACGCGCGAGAAACTGGCGGCGATTATTACGTCTCCTCAGAACGAGCGGTTTGCCAACGTGCTAGTGAACCGGGTCTGGAAGCGCTACCTGGGCCATGGCCTGGTGGAACCCGTTGATGACTGGGATGGCCAGGAGCCGTCACATCCTGAATTGTTGAAGTACCTGTCACAACAGTTCGTGTTACACGGTTATGACATGAAGCAGCTGGCCCGGCTGATTTTCGAATCGGACCTCTATCAGCGGCAGGCATCGACGGATCGCGCCACGGTTCAGGCACTCTTGGATACAACTTACAATTTCTCATCGCCGGTATTGCGGCGGATGGAAGCAGAACAGATTGTGGATTCGTTGTTCGCGATTTGTGGTAAGCCTCTGGACGCCGGTCCGATGTGCATCGACATTGACGGGGCGCGTCACTATCACAACTCGCTTGACCTGGGCATCCCGCGACGGGCCTGGCAGTTTACGTCTCCTTCGAATGAGCGTGACCGGCCCAGCCTGGCACTCCCCTTCGGTCAGCCCTTCATCACGCTGATGAAAACATTCGGCTGGCGGGACACGCGTCAGCATCCGGTTACCGTCCGCGAATATGCTTCGACGGCGCTGCAACCGGCGATTCTGGCGAATGGTTTACTGGGGCAGCGTTTCACACGTCTGTCGGACGACAGTGACTTTACGGAACTGGCGCTGCAGGAGCAGTCGCTGGAAGCTTTGATTCAGAAAACATTCATGAAGACTCTCACGCGTGAACCGACGGCGGAAGAGCTCAAGCTCTTTACGGATCTGTTACAGTCCGGATATGCAGAGCGGGTGAACCCGGGGGCCGAGATCGTGACCCGTGAGCGCCTGCCACGCAATCTGGTGAGCTGGTCAAATCATGTCAGCCCGCGGGCTAATGAAGTAAAGGTCGAGCTGGAGGTTGCCGTCAAGAAAGGCGACCCGCCGACACAGCGTCTGAAGGACGACTGGAGGAACCGTTACGAGGATCTGCTCTGGTCGCTGCTGAATTCGCCCGAGTTTCTGTTTCTACCCTGACAGGCATGTGTACATGTGGTCTGGCGAGCGAGATATCCCTGTTATTCAGGGGTTTCCCTCAAAAATTTTATAAATTGGACAATCAATATATAATTAAGCGTGAGATCGACATGATGTCCGGTATAGTAATCTGGATCACGAGTTAAATCCTCGTGGCATGCTTGTGTACAGTACGTTTGTCAGTGTCGGCACCACCGGTTTCTGACGAATCTCGCCTGCTGTGACGTCTCAATTGAGAACCTGATATTCTGGAATTGCCCGCTATGAACCACCTGGCATACATTAAGCGTTCCCTGTGCCTGCTGAGTCTTTCGCTCGTCCTGCCTCTGTCTGCGAGCCCCGCTCACGCTGAAAAAGAAAAACCAGCCGAAGCCAAACCGACCAGTTACCGGGAAATGATTCTTTCGAATCAGCCCACCCTCTACTGGGACTTTGAAGCCTCCCTGCCGGAAGGTTATCCCAGTGTCGCGGCTGATAAAAAGCAGCCCTTGAAAGCCCTGGTCCATGGTCAGGCTCCCAAGTCGGCTGCCGGCCCCCGTCCTTCTGAGTTTCCGCTGTTTGATAAGAAAAACAATGCCGCACAATTTAAAGCCGGCGCTGGTTACCTGCGGGTTGTCGACCCGGGGGAAAAGAGTCCGCTGGATTTCACTGCCGGCGACTCCATCACTGTGGAAGCCTGGATCAATCTGAATTCAACAGACGCTGGTCGTCACTACTATATCATTGGTAAAGGTCGCACCAACCGCAAAGGAGTTGCCCGGGACAATCAGAACTATGCCCTGCGGGTGACCGGTTCGGAGATCAGCTTCCTGTTCCGTGGCAAGCCGGACAAAAAAGATGTGAAGCCTGACTATCATCGCTGGACTTCCACCGGTGCCGGGATCAGTGCCCACAACTGGCATCATGTCGCGGTGACTTATACCTTCGGTAAGAAGAAAAGTCTGAATGCGTATGTCGACGGTCAGTCGGTCAAAGGTAAATGGGACATGGGCGGCGATACCACCTATGCTCCCGTCGTCGACAATGACGAAGTCTGGATCGGTTCCTCTATGGGAGGATCGGCCCGCAGTTCATTCGATGGACTGATGGATGAACTGGCCGTGTATCGCAAGGTGCTGCCCGCGAAAGAAATTACCGCACACTTTAAATATGTCACTCCCAAGCCGACCATCGACTGGACTTCGGTTCCCAGCGATCGCGTGCAGGTCGATATTTACGAAGGGATTCCGAACAAGAAGTCCTGGCAGTTCCGTCCGCCTCGTCTCGCGGAGACCTTCACTCAGCCTCACTTCGCCCTGATTGAAATCCCCAACCGGTATTCGGAAAAGGGTGTGAAAGTTGATCGTCCTGATCCTTTCCTGGTTCGGGCGATGTGCAACCTGACGCTGCCCAAAGGGAAGAAACGAATCCTGGTACGGGCCCGTAATGGATCGCGGTTGTATATTGATGACAAGCTGGTTGCAGAGACCGCGTTCCACAACATTTCCGGCAGTGCTCACGGTACCGTCTTCGATGTTGATCTGAGTCTGGCTCCGAATATTCGTCCGCTGCACCGTGGGGATCATGAAAAAGTGATCGAGTACACGGGTGACGGCAAGCCGCATCGCGTGCGGTTCGAAATGATTGTGGGTGGTTCACGTCATCGTCCCGACTTCGGTGAAACTGCCGTCTTCATCGGCGATCCCGGTAAAGACTTCCAGCTGCTGACTCCCTCTGACAAAGTTGTCATGCTGACCGATGCAGACTGGCTGCCGTTCGCACGTCAGTACCGTTACGATCAGATTGCCATCAATGCAGAGCGTCGTCAGGCGGCCTCGAAAAAAGAAGCCGAGTACTGGGACTGGCGGCACAAGCTGGCGAAAGAGGAAGTACTCAAACAGCCTCAGGTCAAAGTACCTGCTGCAGCGAAAGGTCTGCGAGCCAACAACGCCATCGATCACTTCATTAACCAGCGTCTGTCCAAGGAAAATGCCAAACAGGCTGCACCGCTGAACGATCTGGCTTTCCTGCGTCGGCTGTCACTCGATACAACGGGGACCGTGCCTTCGCCTGAACTGGTGAAAGAGTACCTGGCAGAGAAGCCTGAGAATCGTCGCAGTTTCGCGATCGAGCGACTGCTCAACGATCCCGCCTGGGCTGATAACTGGGTCGGATACTGGCAGGATGTGCTGGCAGAAAATCCGAATATCGTTAATCCGACATTGAACAATACGGGGCCATTCCGCTGGTGGATTCACGAGTCCTTCTATGACAACAAGCCCTTCGACCGTTTCCTGACCGAACTGGTGATGATGGAAGGCAGCAAATACTTTGGTGGTCCTGCCGGCTTTGAAATGGCTTCGCAGAATGACGCTCCCATGGCGGCGAAAGCACATATTATCGGTCAGGCCTTTCTCGGCTTGAACATGAAGTGTGCCCGCTGTCACGATGCCCCGTTCCATGATTTCAAACAACGGGATCTATTCAGCCTGGCGGCGATGCTCAAGCGGTCTCCGCAGGGCGTGCCTAAGACCAGTTCGATTCCCGGCTTCGATCCCAAGTCAAACTCGATGCTCGTTTCGGTGACTCTGCTGCCGGGCGAGAACGTGACTCCAGAATGGACGTTTGAAGAACTGGTCAAGCCGGGTAAATTCCCCGCGAATTACCTGCGCTCCGAAAAAGACACGCGTGAAAAACTGGCGGCGATTATCACATCTCCTCAGAACGAGCGGTTCGCCAATGTGCTTGTCAACCGGGTCTGGAAACGGTACCTGGGCCATGGTCTGGTAGAACCGGTCGATGACTGGGATGGCCAGGAGCCGTCGCATCCTGAGCTGTTGAAGTACCTGTCACAACAGTTCGTGTTACACGGTTATGACATGAAGCAGCTGGCACGGATGATCTTCGAATCGGACCTCTACCAGCGCGAAGCATCGACTGATCTGACCACCGTACAGGGGCTGTTTGATACCACCTATAACTTCTCATCGCCGGTACTGCGGCGGATGGAAGCAGAACAGATTGTAGACTCATTGTTCGCGGTCTGTGGTAAGCCACTGGACGCCGGCCGGATGTGTATCGACATCGATGGTTCCCGCGATTACCACAGCTCACTCGACCTGGGTACGCCGCGTCGGGCCTGGCAGTTTACGTCTCCCTCAAACGAGCGTGACCGGCCCAGCCTGGCACTGCCTTTCGGTCAGCCTTTCATTACGCTGATGAAAACGTTTGGCTGGCGGGATACGCGACAGAGCCCGCTGACGGTTCGCGAATATGCCTCCACAGCGCTGCAGCCAGCGATCCTGGCGAATGGCGTACTGGGGCAGCGGTTTACGCGTCTGTCGGATGACAGTTCCTTCACGGAACTGGCGCTGCAGGAGCAGTCGCTGGAAACTCTGATCAACGAAACGGTAATGAAAACACTCACACGCAAGCCGACAGCTGAAGAGCTCAAACTATTTACAGAGCTGTTGGAACCCGGTTATGCAGAGCGGGTGAATTCCAGTGCCGAAATTGTGAGCCGCGAACGTCTGCCACGTAACCTGGTAGGCTGGTCAAACCACCTGAGCCCGCGGGCGAATGAAATTAAGGTGGAGCTGGAGGCCGCGGTGAAGAAAGGTGATCCGCCTACACAGCGTCTGAATGACGACTGGCGGAACCGTTACGAAGATATGCTCTGGTCGCTGTTGAATTCACCCGAATTTATCTTTGTCCCTTAACGACTACTGCTGATTTGAACGATAAACGAATAACACGCTTTGATCTTTTCAATAAAGAGTGAATCATGAACGAATTTCAGTCAACACGTCGCGATTTCTTAAGACAGGCTTCCGCCACCGGTCTGGCGGCTTCCGCTCTGGGAACTTCCTGGCAGCAGTTACTGGCCTCGGAAAAACATGGTACCAAACCGCACGGTTCTAAAAAACTGGCGATGCCCGTCGGTAAAGCGGAACACTGCATCATGATCTGGCTGGGCGGCGGTTCCTGCCATATCGATACCTGGGATCCCAAACGCAAAGGCGATCCAAAGGCCAAGAAAGCGGGTTCTTATTACGACCCGATTCCGACCGCCATCAAAGGGACCGAGGTCTGTGAGCATCTTTCCAAGTGTGCTCCCATTCTGGACCGGTTTAACATCGTCCGCAGTGTGCACCATGAAGTGATCGACGAGCACGCTGCTGCCACCAACCGGATGCACACGGGGCGTCCCACAACCGGAACGATTACCTATCCGTCTGTCGGGTCTGTCGTCGCTCATCAGCGCGGAGCCGTCAGTGATATCGCTCCCGCTTATGTGCTCATCGGTTACCCCAACGTGACCCGTGGTCCCGGCTTCCTGGGCAGCAAGGCCGGTTATGTCTATCTGACTGACACCAACGCCGGCCCCAGCGGTTTCACTCGTTCTTCACGGGTGAACCAGAGTCGCCAGGATCGTCGTGAACGGCTCCTGACAAAGATGCGAGCCGATTACCGTCAGAAGAGCATTGGCGGACAGACGATTCAGGACTACGACCAATCTGTGGCGGAAGCACTTCGCCTGTCCGGTCCTGAATTCATGAAGGTCTTCCAGCTGGACAACGAAAAGAGCGACCTGCGGAATTCGTACGGCGGCGAATTCGGTCAGCGGTGTCTGCTCTCGCGTCGTCTGATTCAGTCCGGCGTGCGTTTCATCGAAGTCTCTCACAACTTGAACTTTGTTAACGGGACCGGCTGGGATACACACAACGACGGGCAGTTGAATCAGCATCTGCTGATCAAGGAACTCGATTCCGCACTGTCAGCTTTGGTGCTGGACCTCGAACAGCACAAGCTGCTCGACAAAACCCTGATTGTCGTGGCTTCCGAGTTCGGTCGTCCGGCCCGCTTCGATTCGGGCGGAGGACGCGGTCACCAGTCGAAAGCTTTCAGTGTTGTGCTGGCCGGCGGTGGTCTGAAGAACGGGATGACCATTGGTGAAACCAACGAACTGGGCGAAGAAATCGTGTCCCGCCCGGTCTCCGTACCCGATCTGCACGCGACAATTTATGCCAGCCTGGGCATTGATCCTACTGAAGAACTCTACGCAGGCGACCGTCCGGTGCCGATCACCGACATGGGCGATCCTGTACGCGAGCTGTTCGGCTAAGCGTCAGCTGGCTTGAAAACAGTAACAGCGAGTTGTCACCCAAGGGATGGCAACTCGCTTTTTTTGCGCCGGTGTACAGGAAACTCATTTGAGACAGACTGGAATTCAGGAAGTAGAAGTGTATCCTTGGGGCAGGAGCATTTACCGCTGGAATTCCATAGAAGGTCTGTTGCATGTCTACCCGGCCCACTCACCATTACCTGATCGTCGTGGCTGTGATTCTGTTTATCGGAATCCTGGCACTGTTTCTGACCCTCCAGCCGGGAGGTGGTCCGGTGGGGAGTGGACCGATTTCATACGACGAAGCGCAACAACTCTTGCGGCTTAAAAATGAGGGAATCGCTTATCTGGAAAACGAGCGTTACGCCGAGAGTGATCCACTGCTGGAGCGGTTAACCGAAGAACTGCCTGGCGATGTGATCGGCTTTCAGAATCTAACGATCTGTCGGTTGTTGCAACTGACTCCCGAAAAACTGGTCGATCACCAGTCGGGGAAACAACTGGCTGACCAGGCGCAAGCGACGGTAGCACAGTTGATCAAGATTGCTCCTGAATCGAGTGCCAGCTATGTGCTTTCAGCCCGCATTCAACTGGCGCTGGGAAATGAGCCCAAGGCGGAAGAGGCATTGCAACAGGCACTGGAAAAAAGTCCCGAGTCTGCAGCGATCTGGTTCGAGTTATCCCAGTTACAGAAACAGAACGTGAAGCCCGAGCAACAGGCGCTGGCGAATGCGTCTTTGAAGCGTGCATGGGAACTGCAGCCGGACAACCTGTTTCTGGCGATCGATTATCTGCAGGTCGCCGCTGTGGAAAAGTCGGAGCAGACGAAAGCCGTCTTCGAACAGGTCAAGCAGCTGGCTGCGCCACTGGCGGAAAGTGTGAAAGATCATACCCGGCTAGATTTGAATGAAGTCATCAAGGCGTCTCTGCAGGCGATCACAGACGGGAAGTGGAATCTCGTCACCCGAAATGCCCGCGTGCTCAGAAATGTGTTAATCGCTGAGGATCTGGTCAAAAGCGATCGCCGTCGGGTTGAACAGAATCCGCTTGAGTTTGTGATCCCCGATTTTCCGCCTGCTTTTTATGCGGCCGTCGAGTGGCCTGCACAGGAGAAACCGCTGTCGGTGAAGTTTGCCGAACCCCGGGCGATTGAGTTCAATGAAGACGTGTCGGCTGACATCAGGGATCTCAAGATCGCGGATTTCGACCTCGATGGTAAACCTGATCTGATTCTACTGACGGCGGAGCGGGTGCAGGTATTTCAGCAGGGAGAGGACGGCCGCTGGGCAGTGATGACCTCTGCAGCAACGGAGGGAGACTTCCGTGAAATTCATGCCGTCGATCTGGATGGGGATGTGCAGCAGCTCGCTCCATCGCCGGCTGGTGAGAACAAAGAGGATCCTCAGACAATCGCTGCTATCTCTCCAGCCCGGGATGCTGATCTGGATCTGGTGCTGGCAGGGAAAGCCGGGATTCGCGTCCTGGAAAATCAGGTAGATGATAAACAAGGAATACGAAAACTGGTTCACCGACCGCAGGCCGATTCCCTGGATACATTGTCCGATGTGTTGACGGTGAATTTTTCTGACCTGGATCACGATGGCGATCTGGACCTGGCTGCTTCGACCGGGAAGGGGGTTTCGCTCTGGTCGAATCGGGGGAATCTGTCGTTTCAGGATGTCAGTGCCAATTCCCAGCTGCCGCCCGCGGATCTGGCGGCGACTTCGATTGTACGCGTGGACTGGGACCGCGATGTCGATCTGGATCTGATTCTCTGCAGCAGAACGACCCGGCAGGCAGGGTACCTCGAAAACCTGCGACATGGTCGCTTTCGCTGGCGTACGTTTTCCAAAGTTGAATCAGAGAACGGCTCTACGGCCAATCAGTTTGAAGAGTGTGTACTCACCGACTATGACCGGAACGGTTCCTGGG
The DNA here is from genome assembly GCF_008329715.1 of Gimesia chilikensis. GTDB lineage: Bacteria > Planctomycetota > Planctomycetia > Planctomycetales > Planctomycetaceae > Gimesia > Gimesia chilikensis. The sequence goes on from NZ_VTSR01000021.1 coordinate 97,115, forward strand.
ATCTGGTGGGCGTACAGCGTCAGGCTCTGGTGCTCGCGGGAACCCGGTTGCTGGGGGCAGGAGAAGTGCACGTTGATTCGGTGCAGCAGATCCAGGCGACGAAACTGGCTGATATTCAGGACACCCTATTACAGGCAGGAGATTTGAACAATGATGGCGTGCTGGATGTGCTGGCATCAGGCGGGAACGGCTTGCAGTTGTTGTTAGGCACGGCCGAACATCGAACCGAACAGACCGCTTATGTGACTGACGAAGAGGTCACCAGTGGGAATCCGATCCAACTGTTCCGCGTCGCGGACCTGAACCGGGATGGCAGCCTGGATGTGATTACGGTTGAAGCAGGGAAAGTGATGTTCCTGCAGAATCAGGGGAACGATAATCACTGGATCGATGTCTCACTCCGCGCGGAGCAGGTCAAAGGGGAAGTGAAGTCCGCCAGTGGTCGCGTTAATCATTACGGCGTGGGCAGCCTGGTGGAACTCCGCAGCGGTGCGATTTATCAGCCGCAGATTGTGGCGGGACAGTCAACGCATTTCGGACTGGGGAAACAGACGGTCGCGGAGGCGATTCGTGTGTTGTGGACGAATGGGATTCCGGTCAACATTATCAATGCGAAAACCGATCAGCGGATTTACGAGAAGCAGACACTGATGGGGTCCTGCCCCTATCTTTATACCTGGGACGGAGAGCAGTTCACATTTTATACAGATCTGTTGTGGGCGGCGCCGATCGGGCTCCAGTTCGGAAAAGGGATTGTGGCTCCGAGTCGTGACTGGGAATTTCTCAAGATTGACGGCGACCGACTCCGGGAGAAAGAGGGTTACTATGAACTGCGGATTACGGAAGAGCTCTGGGAGGCGGGTTACTTCGACCTGGTTGAACTAAAGGCCGTCGATCATCCGGCAGAGGTGGAGATCTTTTCTAATGAAAAGGTGGGGCCACCCGATCTGGCTGCATTCAAGATTCATATGGCGCGCGAAACACAAACGCCGGTCGGGGCCGTCAATCATCGCGGACGGGATGTCCTGCCGGAGATACGAGACGTAGATGACATGTATGCGAAGACGTTCGACGAAAAGCACCGCCAGGGTTTAACCGAGGAGCATACACTCGAACTGGATTTGAATAACGCGGCGGTGAAGCAAGCGAAAACGCCACGCATCAAGCTGTTCCTGACAGGCTGGCTCTATCCGACGGACACGGGGATTAACCTGGCGCTCGATGAGAATCCTGCGCTGCCCTCACCACGACCTCCTTCACTGGCAGTGCCTGATAACAGCGGTGGCTGGAAAACGATCCAGCCGTTTATGGGTTTTCCGGGAGGCAAGACAAAAACGATTGTTGTGGACCTGGCAGACCAGTTTCTGATGGATGACTATCGCGTGCGGATTGAAACTAACATGGAATTCTACTGGGATCAGATCTTTTTCACGGTCGACGAGAGTCCGGCTGAGTTCATGACACACGTCTGTCCCCTCGAAACTGCGGACTTACAGCACCGTGGTTTTTCAACGCCGATCATCCACCCGGGGAATGGACCGGAGCGGTACGATTATCAGAAGCTCACTGAGCAGATTCAGTGGCCGCCGATGCAGGGGGGCTTTACCCGTTATGGGGATGTGAAACCGCTTGTAGAAAAAGCTGACAATCGGCTGGTGATTCTCGGTGCCGGGGATGAGATGCGGCTGCGATTTCGCGTTCCCGCTGGTCCCCCGCGTCCGGGCTGGAAACGGGATTTCATTCTGCATAATGTGGGTTGGGACAAGGATGCGAACCTGCATACGATTCTGGGCCAAGCAGTGGAACCGCTGCCGTTCCGGCAGATGCGCAGCTATCCATATCCGATCGAGGAATATCCGGAGGGATCTGTACTCAAGTCTGATCGGGAGCAGTACCATACCCGTCGGCAGGACAGTGCCGCTTTCTGGAAACACTTGTCCCGTCCCTGATGTTTTCAGAAGTGCAATTGCCCGCGGCCTGCGGTAAGATACGAACTGAACTTCATTTTTATTCAAGCAGGTATTGATTCACGATGCAGATTTTCGTTCAGACGTTTTCCTTACTACTGCTGTTGCTGGTATCAACTCACGCTGGTCTCGCAGCAGAGATGTCATATCCACTCTCCGTTGTCGCAGCTGAGAAAGGTCCCGTTTATGTCGCGGATCGCAAGCTGCCTGGAATCTGGAGTGTCCAGGATGGGAAAGTCAGCGAGTTTTACAAAGGCTCCAAGGTGTTCCGGACGCCGCTGAATGCGGTGCGGTGCGTGACCCTGGATGACCAGGGACGTGTGCTGGCCGGCGATTCCTCGACGCGCGAAGTCTACCGGTTTGCTAAAGCCGGCGCAAAACCCGAAGCCCTGACCAAAGGGGGGATTGGTATCCCGATGGATGTGGTGGTGACCAAAGCCGGCGACCTGCTGGTCTCCGACCTGGAACTGCATCGAATCTGGAAGGTGCCCGCAGCAGGTGGTAAGCCGACGCTGTTTGCGGAAGTGAGTGCACCGCGAGGCCTGGCTCTGGATCAGGAAGAGAACCTGTGGGTTGTTTCAGGAACAGCAGACCAGTTGCTGAAAGTGACTCCGGATGGGAAAGTCAGCGTCGTCGTGAAAGGGCGCCCGTTCAATTTTCCTCACGATGTCGTCGTTCTGAATGATGGCAGTGCCGTTGTCAGCGATGGTTATGAAAAGGCACTCTGGAAAGTGACGCCCGATGGCAAGACTGAAAAATGGGTCTCCGGTGAACCATTCAAAAATCCAGTCGGGATTGCGGTGCAGGGGAAGAATATTCTGGTCGCTGACCCGCATGCCAAAACCGTATTCTCTGTGGATCCTGAGAAGCAGGTAACAGATCTGGTGAAGAAACAGGACTAAGCTCACTCTGATTGAGCTGACCTGGATCCTTTGTTCCACCAGATGGAAAACCATTCGCCCTGATCAACCTTGTCTGCTTCGCGGGCTTCGAAGTTACCCACGGCCAGGTCGGGCTTGCCATCGCCGTCAAAATCGCCTGCGGTAATCACAGGGTGCTGTCCCCGGGAATAGTCGAGCGGGTGAGACACAAACTGACCCGGTTTCGTCTGTTCGTACCAGACGACTGTGTTGCGACGCTCGTCGTAGTTCCAGGTCATGGTACAGGCGGCCAGATCGATGTCGCCGTCCTGGTCAAAGTCGCCATGGGTGACGCAATACGCGCCTGTGAGTGGGGCGAGATGATGTGGCTTGAACGGGAAGCGTCCCTGGTTTTCCAGCCATTGCACGGAGTGACTGGGACGCAGTTCGAAGCTGTCCATCGTGTCGCCATTGGTATAGAGCAGATCCAGATCTCCATCCTGATCGAGGTCCACCAGGTCGATGCACGATGAGCCGTAGGCGGGGTCCGGGGCCTGGAAGATGGTCTCGGTACGAAACTCGCCATGTCCCTGGTTGAGAAATGCGACGATGGTTTCATGTTCCTGCGAGAAGAGGGCGACAAAGTCGGGCAGGCCGTCCTGGTTCCAGTCGGTGATCAGCACATGGCTGGCGCCGTGGCGGGGATCGAGTACCTGTAACCGATATTTCAGATCGTCTGTTGCTGGTGAGATATTTTCCAGGTAGAGCAGACGCCCGGTTTTGTGCCAGCCGAACTCGGCGACAATCAGATCAAGATCTCCGTCGGCATCGAAGTCGGCTGCTTTGGCGTCGGCAACCCGTCCCAGTCCTGCCTGGAGTGTCTGTTGTCGATAACTGTCTGATTGCGGATCGAAGAGCAGGGCTTCGACGGAGCCCCGGTCGTGGTCTTCCGGCCCGAAACTGCCCAGGTCGGCGATGAGGTAATCGTCGTGCTGGTCTCCGTTGAGATCGATGCGTTCAATGTGAGCCGGATGATGCAGTCTGGCCAGCGGTTCGAATTTGGGTTGACTGTCTGAAAAGCGAATGCGGCCGACACGTCCGGAACCCAGATCGGTGAGCAGCAGTTCGTGAGGTGTCTTGCCAGCGACCCAGTTGAGGTTCGAAACGCCGGGCAGGGGATCGCCATCGAGACGGGGAAAGGGCTGCCGCTGAAAATCAACCGGGCTGGAAGGGATGTTCTCAATTTGTGAAGGCAGCTCATGTTGTTCGGGAGCCTGCGACTCAAAGTAACGGATGACTTCGGGCATGGGGGGGACGCGCAAGCTCTGATCGGGGGACTGTTCGTAGTGCGCGTATTCACGGGGAATCTGCATCCGCCAGGCAGCTTTGGTCAGCACACCCGGATCGGGACAGGCATGACAGTGGCCACAGAAATTTTGGATTTCCGTTTCAAATTCCGTGTGCCGTGTCTCTGTCGTGAAGGTGTCCTCGGGAGGCGAGGACGATTCCTGTTTCCCGCACGCTATGAGCAGTGCGAGAAACAGAAAACAACAGCTGCGGGTCGGCATTACTGTGCCTGCTCCTGCTGTTCCAGAATCGGTCGCAGTGCTTCTTCAAAAGCGTCGGCCTGACGGAAGAAGCCCAGGTCGGTGGGGTGAGAGCTGTCGACGGTACCTTCAAAATCATCGCCGAGCAGATTGTCCCCTTCCAGATAATAGAGGTTTTTGACGCCTTCTTTTTTGAGCTGTTCGTAGCCCGCTTTGAGTGCTGCTCGACTGGTGCGGTGCCGTTCCTGACTGCTCGGTTTGAGATAAGCGTTGGTGTAGGTCCGGTCTTCGACCAGCAGGATTGGCGTTTCAGGATGCGCGGCCCGCAGCGTTTTGACGAGAGGGACCGTCTCTTTTTTGACGGTGTCAGCGGTGATATTGGGGAGGCAGTCCATGATGAAGACGCTGGCATCGAGCTCTGCTACGAGTTTAGCGACTTCCGGTTCCATGCGACCGTTCCCGGAGAAGCCGAGATTGATCACCGGCCGATCGAGACGGCGACCGAGAATCGCGGTATGCACCATTCCGGTGCGTGAGGCACAGCCTCCCTGGGTAATGGACGTTCCCCAGAAGACCAGCGGTTTATCTTTACCAGCCTCGCGGGCGGGGGCTTTCCAGAGCTGACTGGATTCGGGAATGCCAATCTCCACCGATTTGACGCCGTTATACAGGGGCAGGTAGAGCATGTATTCCCGTTTGCCGGGGATGATGCCTGTAACCAGTGTGGCGGTCGTTGTCTGCTGGGCAGGACGACCAACGCCGAGCCAGCGCCACTTACCCGATTCGGTTTTCACATAGAGGTCCAGTCCGCTGACGCCGGTGGCTGCCATGTGGTTCATGGCCAGAGAGGCGGAAGTGAGAGTCCATCTGGCTTTGATCGTGGTTGCATCAGTGACGAAGCGAACGGCCATGCCGGCGGAGTGTTTGGAGAGTGACCAGACTGGAGGACGGACGACGCCTTTGGCTTTTTGGGGCAGGCGATCGTAAAAGCTTTCCGTGTCGGTCCAGCCTTTGCCTTCCACATCCAGATTCTGGATATCAAACCAGTGGGTTTTGTCTTTTTCGTCCGTGGTGAAATCAGTTAACGGCTGATCGGCGGCCTGCAGGATCGTTGTCGATGCCAGCAGACAGACCAGGGAAAAGACGCGCAGCCAGATGGTTCGTTGATTCACTCTCATTGCTGTTCCTGTTTATGCTCTTGGATGTGTAAAAGATGGTTGGTATTTCACCATCTTAACAGGAGCCAGCGGGAAAAAGAAAGCGGGGGTCGAACGATTGCCGGCTAGAATTCGCCGATGACTTCGCCATTCATCCGGGTACCCAGTGCCCTCCAGATTTCCAGCGAGATGTTTTCACTGATCGTGCGGACGGAACCATCGACGAGCACTGCGTTCACAACCCCCGTATGAAAACTGCGGGAGGTGATGATCGCGTAGGTGGGGGAACCGGCGGATCCGTTCTTCCCTTCCTGCCAGGAGTTAAAATCGGCATCGTACTCGGTGCCACCGCTGGTGTAGGGGACGTAGGTGTTAGGGTTCATGGTCACGGTAAATCCGGTGTGATGTACTCGACCATCGGGCCACTCGGTGTGCCCGGTATTGGTTTTAAAGTCGGCTCCTGAAGCCACGATCGTAGCCGCTTCGGAAGCTGTGCCGGGAATGGTTGTCGTCGATGGACCGCCGTTACGGGTGTAGGGCTGCCAGCCTTTGACTTCGGCTGCGAGCAGCGTATTACTGGTGCCGTCGGTGAAGTTAGCCATGGTCAGGCTGGCGTTCGGATAAAAGGCGCCGTTGCCACTGCTGCCATTGGTGGGATCAAACACGAACCAGGTTCCGTAGTTGAATCCGTAATTGGTGGGATAGAGTTTGGCTCTGCCGCTACCCGGATCGCGGACTTTGTCACTGTTGGGATCACTGGGGCAGGCGTAGACGGGGATTTTCAGTCCGTCAATGGCGGTCTGGTAGTCCCAGGCGACGGAGAGGTCGACGTTGTCGTAGAGGTTGCCCTGTTCGAGCATGGGGAGGATGCGACCGTGCACGCCCCAGGAACCGTTGTTGCCTGTGGAAGTGACTGCCAGATCGACGCTGGCACCGGGAGGGAGATAGCGATAGCTGCTGACATAATTGTGGATCGCGAGTCCCAGCTGTTTCAGGTGATTCTTGCATTGGGTGCGACGTGCGGCTTCCCGGGCCTGTTGAACGGCGGGTAAGAGAAGGGCGATCAGGATCGCGATGATGGCGATCACCACTAGAAGTTCGATCAGGGTAAATCCACGGCGGGGACGCATAACGGTGTTTCCAGCTTACTTTGTACGGCGGGTAGGAAGAATCACAATTCTATGGATGACCTGCAGGCAAAGAATATACCAAAGCCCTTTATTTTACTGAGTTTGCTGCAAGTCCAGACGTTTCAGGCTTAGTTAAATGGCCAAGACAAGATGCGGTGTCGAAGGGAGCGACATGGGGGGCGAATAAAGCGACATTGCACTGGGTGAATTCTGGCCTCTGGCGGGACCCCGGTTCCAAAAAACGAGGTTGTCAGAGTGGTTTCAAAGTATTTTATGGTCCCTGTTTCTCCTAAAATGGGAGGAAACTCTCAACTCTGATTTTACATGTGCAGGAAAGTTCCCGTTATGCGCTGGCCGTTACGGTACCAGATTTTGATTCCGATGGTCGGCATCATGGTATGCGCGATTGTGGGTGTGACTTTATTGCATGCCTGGCTGGCGACGCATCAGATCAAGGTGCAGGTGCGGGATCAGTTTCGGCAGATTGCCCATACGTTGAACGATGCCACGTTTCCGTTGACCGTGGCGGTGTTAAACCAGACGAAAGGGTTGTCGGGAGCTGACTTTGTTCTTGTGGGGGCGGAAGACAAGGTGCTGTCGTCCACGCGTCCTGACTTTACTCCCGCTCCTATTCAGGGGACGCCTCCCAGCTGGGATGAGTTACAGATTTCGGATGTGATTGAAGCCGGGGATGCTCCCTTTTTTCATTCCGTGGTGAAACTGCAACCCCGGATACCAGGGGAGGGCGTACGTTACCTGCATATTTACTATCCGGTTCGGCAGTATCGTGAGGCGATTGCCAATGCCGTTTATCCGTCATTGATCGCTGGAAGTCTTGCGCTGATTGTGGTTGCGATTCTGGCGACGGTGATTGCTGCCCGGGTGACACGGCCCTTACAGCGCCTGGACCGCAAGGTGGTACAGATTGCCCGGGGAGATTTCCAGCCGATGATCCTGCCGGAACGCGATGATGAAATTCGTGACCTGAGTACCTCGATCAACCAGATGGCGGAACTACTGGGAGATTACGAAGATGAAGTCAAACGGAGTGAGCGGCTGAAAACGCTGGGGCAGTTACGGGGGGCGATTGCTCACCAGCTGCGGAATGCGGTGACCGGGTGCCGGATTGCGCTGGATCTGTATCTCCGTAAATCGCCCGAATACCAGGAAGACGAAACGCTGCAGGTTGCGAACCGTCAGCTGTGTATGATCGAGCAATACCTGCAGAGCTTTCTGGAGAACAAGGGGGGGCACTTCTCCAGTTTTGAACCGGTCTGCCTGAATGAGCTGGTGGCGCGGGTCGTCAGTCTGGTGGAACCGACGGCGCGGCATGTGGGTATCGCTTTGAAGGACGAAACCGGTTCTGAGCCGCTCGTGGTGGAAGGGGACGCGGAATCGCTGGAGCAGCTGATTTCCAATCTGGCGCTCAATGCGATCGAAGCTGCGGTTGCTGTGCAGGAAGAGCAGGGCATCTCGGGAGAGGTTTGCGTCAGGTTATTCCCAACGGGGGAAGAGTCTGTTACTTTGGAAGTGTCTGATACGGGCCCCGGACCGGAGTCGTCGATCGTGAATAAAATGTTTGAACCGCTGGTGACCGCCAAACGTGACGGGACCGGCCTGGGTTTATTTGTGGCTAGAGAGATCGTGCAGAATCACGGCGGCGAGATCCGCTGGGAACGGCGTGAGGAGCGTACCTGTTTCATGGTCGAGTTGCCTCTGGTGCAGACGGAGAAAGCGTGTGTCGAAACTATTGATCGTTGATGATGAAGAATCCATCTGCTGGGGGCTGAGCCAGTTGGGCGAAAGCCACGGCCACGAAGTGATGATGGCTTCAACAGCCGAACAGGCATTGAGCCTGGCAGAGAAAGACCGCCCCGATGTGGTGGTGATGGATGTGCGTCTGCCCGGGATGGATGGGCTGACGGCTATGCAGGGACTTTACGAGCGGATTGGTCCGGTGCCTGTGATTGTGATTACCGCTTATGGTGATCTGCAGACCGCTGTGGAAGCGGTGCGAAACGGGGCGTTTGATTATATCGTCAAGCCTTTCGATCTGGCTCAGATGGAGCAGGTACTGGAGAAGGCGGTCAAGGAAGCGGGACGCGAGGAGCTGCAACCGGGCGAACCGCGGCAGCTGGAAGGGCTTGTGGGTTCAACGCCTGAGATGCAGCAGGTCTTCAAGTCAATCGCGCTGGTGGCGGCTTCGGATGCGAGTGTGATGCTCATGGGAGAAAGCGGGACCGGTAAGGAAGTGGCGGCGCAGGCGATTCACCGTTTCAGCGATCGTGCTTCGGGACCGTTTGTCGCCGTAAATATTGCTTCTCTCAGTGAGAGCCTGGCGGAGAGTGAACTGTTCGGTCATGTACCGGGAGCGTTTACCGGCGCGGAGTCGGGGCGGATGGGTTTTCTGGAACAGGCCAACGGAGGTACGCTGTTCCTGGATGAAGTTGCTGACATTCCGCTGTCGATTCAGATCAAACTGCTGCGGGCCCTGGAAGAAGGCGAAGTACTGCCCGTGGGTTCGACGCAGCGCGTGAAGACGAATTTCCGCGTGATCACTGCTTCGCATCGGAACCTGGAATCGCTGATCAAGCGGGGCAAGTTCCGCCACGATCTTTATTTCCGCCTGTGTACGTTTGAGATCGACATTCCCCCCCTGCGGAAGCGGGTGGGAGATATTCGTCTGCTGGCCGAGTTCTTTCTGGAACGCTTTGTGGATCGGCAGACGGGGATGCAGCATCGGCTCACCGCAGAGACCATTGCAGAACTGGAACGTCGCCCCTGGTATGGCAATGTGCGCGAGTTACGCAATGCGATCGAACACGCAGCGTTACGGGCGCGGGGCGGAACAATTCTTCCTGAAGATCTGCCTGCACCGGTATCGCAGTCCTTTCTGGGTCTGGATGAGTCTCAAGCCGGATCGGATGTGGAGATCAACGAGTTGCTCAAGCAGTGGGCCGAACAGCAGTTGCGAGATCCGGAATCTGCGGCCGGGATTTATGAGAAACTGCTCACCCTGGTTGAGCCGCCGGTGATGGAAGTGGCTTTGGAGAAATTTCATGGGCAATGTGCGCCTGCAGCCCGCTGTCTGGGCTTGCATCGGACTACCCTGAGTAAGAAACTGAAACAGTACGACATTGAAAACAGCTGACACTGAAATCCTGAGGTGAACCTGCATGAGACTGATGACGCGCTCCCTGATTCTGCTGGCTTTAATCTTAGTGGCTGGTCCCGGTTTGCAACTGAGGGCTGCCGAGAAATCCAAACCGCTCAACTTCGTCTTCATTCTGGTGGACGATCTGGGCTACATGGATGTGGGCTGCAATAACCCGGATACCTTTTACGAAACGCCACACATTAACCGGCTGGCGAAGTCCGGCATGCGGTTCACCAATGGTTATGCTGCGAATCCGGTCTGCAGTCCGACGCGATACAGCATCATGACGGGTAAATATCCGACCCGCGTAGATGCGACAAATTTCTTTTCCGGGAAACGCGCGGGTAAGTTTCTGCCGGCTCCCCTCAATGACCGGATGCCTCTGGATGAAGTGACGATCGCCGAAGCACTCAAGGAGCACGGGTACTCCACGTTCTTTGCAGGGAAGTGGCACCTGGGGCCGAGTGAAGAGTTCTGGCCGGAGAAGCAGGGTTTTGACGTCAACAAGGGGGGCTGGTCGCGCGGCGGTCCGTATGGAGGCAAACGATACTTCTCGCCTTATGGAAATCCACGGTTGAGTGACGGTCCGGATGGCGAGCATCTGCCCGATCGCCTGGCGACGGAGACGGCGGAGTTTATCGACGCTCATCGCGAGCAGCCGTTCTTTGCCTACCTCGCTTTCTATTCGGTACATACCCCGTTGATGGGACCGAATGCACTGGTCAAGAAATACAAAGAGAAGGCGCAGCGACTGGGGCTGGAAGGCAAAGTCGAATTTGCCGACGAAGAACAGGTCTTCCCCACAGATGAGAAGCGAAAGGTGCGGATTCTGCAGAAGCATGCCGTGTATGCGGCGATGGTGGAATCGATGGACCGGGCCGTGGGGAAAGTGCTGCAGCAGCTGGAAGCATCCGGCGTGGCGGACAATACCGTGGTGATGCTGACGGCCGATAACGGGGGGCTGAGTACCTCCGAAGGATCGCCGACTTCCAATCTGCCTCTGCGGGGTGGTAAGGGCTGGCTGTATGAAGGAGGGATCCGCGAGGTCTTTCTGATTCGCTGGCCAGGAGGGGGGCAGCCGGGAAGCGTCTGTGACGAACCCGTCATTACTACTGACTTCTATCCAACCATTCTGGATCTGGCCGGGTTGCCTTTGAAGCCGGAACAGCATCTGGATGGCGTGAGTCTGAAACCATTCCTGCAGGGCGAAGAACCTCTGAAGCGTGAAGCGTTGTTCTGGCATTACCCGCATTATTCCAATCAGGGCGGGATTCCCGGAGGTGCAATCCGGATGGATGACTGGAAACTGATCGAGCGTTTTGAAGATGGACAGGCCCACCTTTACAATCTGAAAACCGATGTGGGAGAGAAACAGGATCTGGCGGCGGCGGAGCCGGAACGTGTGAAACAGATGAGACGTCGATTGCACCAGTGGTACACCGAAACCGATGCGAAGTTTCTACAGGCCAAGCCCGGGGGACCGGAGCCCTGGCGACCCGAAAAATAAAAACGTTGGAGAGGGAGCCGTTCCTGAGCGGGGCCACAGTGAGGCGCGGTATCCTGTATTGTAACTGTTTGATAAGGGGTTCATGAAAAATTCAAATTTGACCGAACTGGTTGGGAATTCTTGTTATGTAGTCCTTTTATTTCCCTTGGATCTGCTATAATCGAGCTGTCACCCGACGTCAGTGATATCGCATCTACTTTTCGATGTCTCCGTTGAATTCTGCATTTCCCCGATCAAACTCTAATGATGATTGAGATAGTCGTATGGCACAGTCCACGCTGCCGGAACAGAGCGAAAAATACGTTCAGAAGCTAAACCTGTTGAGAGACAATCTGAGCGGCGTGATCCGGGGCAAATCTGAGAGCATCGACATGATGATGGTCGCGCTGCTTTCCAACGGTTCGGTGCTGATGGAAGATGTGCCCGGGACCGGAAAGACAACGCTGGCCAAAGCACTGGCCCGTTCGCTGGATGTTCCCTTCAATCGTGTGCAGTTTACGCCCGACCTGCTGCCGACCGATATCCTGGGATCCTCAATCTATAACCCGGTAGACGGCACCTTTCATTTTCGCCAGGGCCCGATCTTCTGTAATATTCTGCTGGCTGATGAAATTAACCGGGCATCGCCCCGCACGCAGTCCGCGCTGCTGGAAGCGATGAGCGAATCACAGGCGACGATCGAAGGCGTCCGATATGAACTGCCTTCCCCGTTCTTTGTGCTGGCGACGCAGAACCCGGTCGATTTCCACGGGACCTATCCGTTGCCGGAAGCACAGCTGGACCGCTTTCTGATTCATCTGCAGCTGGGATACCCGGATGCGGAAAATGAAATGGAGATCCTGTTTGCCCAGTCGACCGAGCACCCGGTCGATCATCTGGAGCGGGTGTTGAACCACGAAGAGGTGGTTCAGATGCAGGAGCAGGTCAAAACGGTGCATGTCGAACAGAGTGTCGCCCGCTACATGATTGATCTGGTCCAGGCGACGAGAAACGATCCGCGGTTGAAGCTGGGCGTGAGCCCCCGTGGTTCTCTGATGCTGTTTCGGGCGTCCCAGGCGATTGCCTATCTGAAATCGAGAACCTACGTACTGCCGGATGATGTGCAGCAGATGGCAGACTATGTGCTGGCGCATCGTCTGATTCTGACATCGAAAGCAAAATACAGCAGTATCACCAAAATGGATGTGGTGTCCGATATTGTCAGCAAAGTGAAAGTTCCAAACTAACCGGGAAACACGTTACCAGAGTATTCCTCTGCCGGAGCGGGAGTGTTGCTGATTCCTGTGATGGCAGTCCAGTCATGTTGAATCCGTTATGCACGTCTCGGAATACGATCCTTATTCGCCCACGATTCGCAAGAAAGACTCGTTCACCAACCGGCTGCTGCTGGTGCGGATGCACAAGCATTACTGGTATTACCGGGTGACTTATCCCGGAAAGGTGCTGTTGTTCGGTTTCTTCCTGTCGGGCATTGGTACGATTTCGGTATCGGTGCCGATTTATAATCTCTTCAGTATCCTGATGGCGTTGATCCTGGTAGACGGGCTCGCTTCCTGGTTTTTTCGTCCCCGCTGTGAACTTGAGGGGGACTTCCCCGCACAGACGACAGCCGGACAGCCAGCAGTGGGACACTTCACGGTGACAAATCGGGGCTGGCTGCCCGTGTACGATATGGCGGTCGCTTTCCGCTGGCTGGAGAAGCCACTGACCCAGATCGACCGGGATGACACGCTGAATTATCTGCCCAAAGGCGAATCGGCCGAGGTTACAGTCACTATCGATGCACCGCAACGGGGCTTTTATGCATTACCCAAGCTGGGCGTACACACGCTGTTTCCCTTTCACCTGAACCGGTCGGGGAGTGCAGCACTGCCGGGGAAATCACTATTGGTGCTGCCGGCGTTTCATAAGCTGACGAGCGTGGATTTACCGGTAGGGAGCAAGTTTCAGCCGGGCGGAATTGCGTTGACGTCCAACGTGGGGGAATCTCCCGAGTACGTGGGCAACCGCGAATATGTGCCGGGTGAACCGGCGCGGCGACTCGACTTTCGCTCCTGGGCACGACTCGGTAAACCGGTGGTTCGCGAATACCAGGAAGAATATTACTGTCGCATCGCGCTGATTCTGGATACCTATATGCCGACGGAGCCCTGGCTGAAGCGGAAGTGGAAGTCACTGGGGCAGCGGACCGGGTTGGGAACTCCCACCGCGGAGACGACGAATGTGCTGGAGGCGGGGATCAGCCTGACGGCTTCGATTGCGGATGCACTGGCGCGGGGTGAGTACCTGATCGACCTGTTTGCGGCGGGACCGGAGTTGTATGTGTTTCGAGCCGGTCGGCATACGGCCCATTTTGATAACGTGCTGGAGATACTCTCCTGCGTCGATCGCTGTCCCGACGATCCATTCGAGACGATCGGACCTGCGGTATTTGAAGAGCTGTCGAATGTCTCGACGGCGGTCTGCCTGTTCCTGGACTGGGATCATCAGCGGGAAAAGATGGCGCGGGCGGTACTCGATTCCGGCGCGAGTCTGAAGACGATTATCATTCATGACGGTCCGACAACGGTGCCTTACAACGCAGACGAATTCGGCGAGGCATATCATTTCACATCTGAAGAGATCGCACGCGGAAAGGTGGAAACGATATGAATGCGCAGCGGACGATTGCTTTCACGATGCTCAGCCTGGAATGTGCCACGTTTTCGATTCTCTCGGAGACGCTGTTTTTCTCCTTCAGCATCATCGTGCTGGCGGCGCTGTCGTATTTCGCCGTATTGCGTTACTCGTTTTCCAAACGGCAGGTATTCTGGGTGACCAGTGTTCTGGCGGTACTGTTTATTGTGAAGTACATGCTCTATCAGCATGATTTTACGCTCGACCGGCTGGCGATTCGCACACCGCTGGCCTACGCAGCGGCACAGTTCGTGATGACGGTGCAGTTGCGACAGCTGTTCGACAGTCACTTCGAACCGTTTCTGCCGGCTTCGTTTCCATTACTGGGAGTGATCGTTTTCATTCTGACCGGTGATATCCTCGTGTATGGATCAAAGGGGCTCTACTACCAGGTGCTGGTTTTCAGCTATGCGCTGCTGACGGGCGTTTATTTCCAGATCGGACATGCGGCGCGTAAACCTCGAGAAACCGAACGCTCTCTCTGGTCGGTCTATGTTATTCGAGCCGGGTTCTTTGCGACGATCTGGCTGCTGGGCTGGCTGACAGCCACGGGTATGGACCGCTACGAACGGGAACTGGATCAGCTGTATTACCGGCTGATTGAGCCCCGCACGGCGGGTATTGCTTCACGAGCCGGGTTCTCAACCATTTCCCGGCTGGGAAGCATGACGTCTCACTTTGACCAGGGAGCCGATCAGATCCGGTTACGGGTCAAGTCGACCGATGAGCCGGGTTATTTCCGCGGTCGGGCATTCGTCCAGTTTCTGAATTCGGAATGGCATTCGGAAGTGGGGAGTCATAATGTCCCGATCATCGCGATGCCTCCGGCGGGGGTGCAGGCCAGTGTTCCCGATGATGGTACCTGGTTTCTACTGGGGCAGGCGAAGTCACCCAACTGGATTGAGTACCAGGTCTGGTCCCAGGATCCGGGTCATATCTTTGCGCCGCTGAATACGCCGCTCGTGTATGCCTTCGCTGACAGTATTCAGTTCGACAGCCAGGAAGTGCTGACTTCACGGACGATGGCCAGTGGCTTTCCTTATTCGGTCTTTTATCCCCGTCAGTTGCTGCCGCAGCGTCCCGAACACGATGCAGCGCTGCAGCGGTTGTTGCAGTTGCCGGATGAGATCGACCCCGCAATCAAGCAACTGGCGGAAGACGTGTTCGCGGGCTGTGAAACTTCCGAGGCGAAGATCCAGCGGGTACAGGCTTACTTCCAGAATAACTATGAGTATGAACTCGGAATTAACGTACCGTACGGAGAAGACCCGTTGACCTACTTCCTGCGGGAGAAGCCGGCGGCCCATTGTGAATACTTCGCTTCGGGGACGGCTCTGCTCCTCAGACTTGCGGGCGTACCCTGTCGTTACATTACGGGGTATGTGGTTCGCGAACGGAATGCCTACGATCAGTTCTGGGTCGCTCGCAGCCGACACGCGCATGCGTGGGTGGAGGCCTGGGATGATAATCGGGGCTGGGTGACTGTAGAATCGACGCCGTTTGCCGGGCAGCCGGAGTTCGAAACCCCCGGTTCGGCACGACAGTACTGGGAGTCGGTAATGGGCCAGTTCTCCCGGCTCAAGATGGCTCTGCAACAGGGGCAGTGGATCCTGGCGATGTCGGAAGCCCAGTTGCCTCTGCTGCTGCTGGTCGGTGGTGTGGTGCTGTGGTTCCTGGTGCGGTGGGTGTTGCATCTGGTCCTGCGACAGCTGAAAACTCGTGCGGAGTTTCGCGAAAATCCGTTACATATTCAGGAGTTACATCGCCTGCTGTCTCAGATGGATCGTCTGCTGGCCCGTAAAAGTCTGGTTCGTGAGCCTGGGGAAACGTTGATGCAGTTTTCCCGTCGGATTCAGAATCAGGAGATCTCCCACTGGTATCAAACCTATGCCAACAGCCGGTTTATGCCGGAAAATGAGTCGCTGCAGGAGCAGATCAGCCAACTACGGTCGCAGTTGCAGGAAATCCGCAGTCGGAAAGCCTCTGTCTGACCGGGAAAGCGGCAGATTTTGCCTGTGAAAACGGGGTTGGCAGACTGTGAGCTCCGGGCTAGAATCCGACCCTCATCTCTCAAATCTCAAACTATTTCCAAAAGACTACACCAGTTTTCAAAGACGGACCGGGCGTGCGCCTGTATTTGCATGCGCGTCTGTCTTTGACACTTCCTTTATCAGAAACGGGATTCTCTCAATGAAAGTTCTCTCCAAAGCACTCCTCATCGTGATTCTTCCGAGCCTGTCTCTGTTTGCCACCGGGTGCGATCTGTTACCGCACGCGTTTCATCCCAGTCAGTGGCATAAACTGAATCGGCAGCCGGCACCACGGCAGGATACTTACTTCTCTGTCCCCGACCATATTCCGGAGCGGGACTTTCCTCATCAGACAGAGAACGACAAATAAAAGCCAGGTCAGCGGGCTGAAGGCAGCGACAGATACGGAAGCCTGATCGGGTTTACTGCGACTTCGCTGCTGAAAACATCTGGCGGTCGAGCACATCACCTTTGAGGTTTTTCAGCTCAGCCGTCATGGTGCCTGCTGCGCGGTCACAGGTGAGCAGCAGATAGCTGTCCTGTCCGGCGAGGAATTTTGAATGCGGGTCCGGGTACTTTGTGCCTGTGCCACTGAGCGAGGTGTTGTAACAGGTCAGACCATCCACCTCGGCCCGCTCGGCGAAATAGCCAAAGCCTGTGACGCAGAGCGTTCCCCGTTGAAAGAGCTTGTGCCAGTCCCCCTTGAGCTTGCCCCGCATGGTGGCGTTGCGCTCGTTATACAGGGTTACGGTAAGACCGGGATTGCTCTGCGTGAGTTGCTCGTACCAGCGATACTGTTTTGAGTCGTGACCAAACGGATGACAGGTCTGCCAGGTGGTGCCGAAATCGGACGTGTGGTTGAAGTCGAGGGCGATCAACCGCAGATCGAAGTCCGGGAGATCGAAGTGCCATTTCCATCCTTCGTCAGGTAACGCGAAGACGCGGCGGAACGCGGTTGCTTCGACATCGTAAACGGCGTGTGCCGGGGGCTGCTGACCCCGGGGATGGGCTTCGCGGTCATGATTTCCGAGTACTGGCATGAAGGGAGTCGAGCGGAACAGTTGCGGGTATTTGCCGATGAGCTGCAGGTAGGGCTCAATGCATTCCGGTTTCCCGGGGCCGCAGGTCTGCCAGAGATTGCGGATGTTGTCGCCGGCGGTGAGCAGCAGATGCACATCGTCTTTTTTCAGCTGAGACAGATCGGGTTGTGACTGCCAGTCCGCGGCGACCGCGATGCGCAGGACATCGGTGGGAAACGCTTTGAATGTCGCGAGTGACGACTTTTGGGTTCCGGTCTGGACCAAGTAATGATAGACCGTGTCGCGCTGAGGCAGCGGAATCTCGACATGATGCAGTCTTGCGTTACCCGGTTGGCTGATGGTCTGCAGGGAATCAGCGGCGGTGCCGAAGTAAACCACGGAGTCGCCGGGCTGGTCGCTGTACCAGTTGACCACAATTCGATCGGGGCGATGGTTGTTGCAGGTGAGCCAGATGCGTTCGATGTCTGCTGCGGTGACCGTGAGGGGAACCAGGAAGAGGCTGAGCAGGAATGCGGATAATCTCATGGAAGTCTCGTGTGTGGGAGGTAGATCGTTTCAATATGGATTAGAAGTCAGTGTAGGCTGAGATACAGCTGGATGCCATGTTGGCTTTGATTGTAACGTGCGAATACTGATCTTTTGTGTTGGCGGTGTTAAAGTTGTTTATTTATCGCGGTCGCGAGATCCAACGACGCGGATGCGGTTCGCGTAAGAGTAAAGAGCCCTTGAATCCTGCTGAAGAATTGGCATTTTTAAGGATGAATGCCGCTTTTAGACAGGAAATGCAGGGGCATGCGGTCTAAAATTACGTTCCCGGAGGCAGCAAGAGGCCCGGCAGTGCCTCGATTTTTTGATGAAACGTTAGATGCGGTGCTCGATTGCGTTCCCAGGCGACTGATTCAACTGAGACAAACACGAAGACAACGGCGCGAAAGAAGCGTCTGCTGGTTGTCGGTCTGATCCTGCTGGGCATCGTGGGCAGTGCGCCTTTCTGGGGGCAGGGATTGTGGGTCGATTTCTGTCAGCAGCGGGCGGAAGCAAATCTGCTTGCACGCGATCCGGAACGAGCCCTGGAATGGATTGCCTCGGCGGAGCGGTCTGCAGCTGAGAATCCCCGGACGACGCTGCTGAAGGCACGCGCCTTACGGAAGGCTCACGATGTGGAAGGCGCTTATACAGCGCTGAAACACTATTTCGAGCTGGCAGGTGCCACACCCGCGTTTGAACAGGAGCAATGGTTGCTGAAAGCGCAGGTGGGAGATAATTCTGACCTGCAGATGCACCTGGGTAAAATGCTGATCGAGCCGACCGGAAGTATGCAGGATATCTGCGAGACCTATGTCAACAGCTGCATTCTGAACTATCAGTTCGATGATGCCTTGAAGATCCTGCAATTGTGGGAAGCGGACTTTCCTGACGATCCGCTGCCCAATTTCATGCGGGGAAAAATGTATGAGCACAATCTTGCCTGGAAGGAAGCCGGGGTTGAGTATGAGTCTTCACTGAGCAAGGATCCCGGTTTTGCGCCGGCGGCTTACAGCCTGGGTCGCATTCAGTTGACGCTGAAGAAAACGGAGCAGGCATTGGAGTATTATCAACGGGCCGTTGAGAGTGCCGATCAGCCAGGACCGGCCCAGGTGGGAGTGGCCCGTTGTCTGCGATTGCTGAACCGGAATGCCGAGGCGAAAGCGTTGTTGCAAGAGGTACTGGCGAACGAACCAGAGGAGTTGCAGAAAGCTTATCAGGCTTTGGGGGATCATAAAGCAGCGGCGCTCTCGGAGCCGCAACTGGAAATGGCCAGGCTGGAACTGGGGGCGAAGAATTACGAAGCAGCACTCAAGTGGCTGGAGCCGGCAGCGGAGGCAAATCCCCTGGACCTGGGAATTAAGAACTCGCTGGTGCAGGTCTACAGCCGACTGGGTCGCAAGGAAGAAGCCCGCGAATTGGGACAGGTCGTCAAGGAGACCAATGAAGTTCTGGCGGAGATTCCCAAGCTGCTGGATCAGGTACAGGTGAATCCGGGGGATGTGGCACTGCGGTTTGAAATCGGTCGAAAGTACCTGAAGTACGTTTCGGAGGAGCAGGGCGTTGTCTGGCTGAATAGCGTGCTGAGTTACCAGCCGAATCACCCGGGGGCCCACCAGGAACTGGCAAAATACTATGAGCAGAATCTCTCCCGCGGTCCCAACTTCGAGCGACTGGCCAGGCTGCATCGGGAGCGGGCAGAGGAACTGGCGGGCCACAGCGAGAACCGGGATGTGCCTGTCAGCACCAATAAAAATAATCCGCAGGCGACACCTGTCGAAGAGCCTGTAAAGGCGAGTCAGCCATGAATGTAAAGTCGATGCGATCCCTGTTTCAATCCAACTGGTTTTGCTGGCTGGTGCTGCTGACGCTGTTTGTCGGCTGCCAGTCAGAGACGGAGTCAGTCAAGTCGAACACGAATAACACCAAAGAGGGAACGCAGGTGTCGAGTTCTGAAGAAGGAGTGGCGCCTGTGTTTCGAGATGTCTGGCCGGAGCTGAAGCTGGACTTTACTTATCGCAATGGACGTGAAGCGGGAGAGCTGGCGATCCTGGAAACCATCGGGGGCGGTACCGCGATCTTCGACTATGATCGCGACGGTAAGCAGGATCTGTTCTTTCCCGGTGGTGGAACGTTTGAAAATAAGAGCACAAAGGGTTATCCATCCGTGCTGCTGAGGCACACGGGGGATTTTCAGTTTGAAGATCGGACTGTTCCGGCGGGACTGGATCTGGCGGCGTTTTACAGCAATGGTTGTGCTGTGGGCGACTATGACAACGATGGTTTTTCCGACCTGCTGGTGACCGGCTATGGCGGTTCGGTGCTCTGGAGAAACCTGGGAGACGGAACCTTTGAAGAGGTGGCTGTCGATGCCGGTGTGCGTGACTGTTTCATGGGAACGAGTGCCGGCTGGGGTGACCTGAATGGTGACGGTCTGCTGGATCTGTATCTGACGCAGTACGCGGACTGGTCGTTCGAAAATAACCCTCCGTGTGAACTGACTCCGGGCGTACCCGATGTCTGTTCGCCTCATTCTTTCACAGGCAAGAAAGACAAGGTTTATTACAGCAAAGGGGACGGCACCTTTTACGATGCGACCGAGGAAGCGGGCCTGGTTCCCGAGGGCAAAGGATTGGGTGTGTTGCTGGCGGATCTGGATAATGATGCGGATCTGGACGTCTATGTGTGTAACGATACGGTCGAGAATTTTCTCTACCTGAATGACGGGAAAGGGAAGCTGGAAGAGGTCGGCATCATCAATGGTGCCGCCGTCGATGATGGAGCCACACCGAATGGAAGCATGGGAGTGGACATCATGGACTATAACCAGGACGGTCTGCCTGATCTGTGGGTGGCGAATTATGAGAAAGAGGCGTTTGCCCTGTATCGGAATGACGGCGATGCCCAGTTTCTGCACGTGAGCAACGATACGGGGGTGACCTCGATTGGAACCCTGTTTGTCGGTTTCGGGACCGCCTGTGCGGACTTTGATCTGGATGGGGATGAAGATGTAATGGTGGCCAACGGGCATGTGGCGTACTACTCGACCCACTCACCGTTTCGGCAGAAGCCACTTTACTTGGAAAATCGGGACGGACGTTTTCTGCAACGGGAGTTCTCAGGCGACTCATATCTGGGGCAAGCCCACACCGGCCGGGGCCTGGCAGTTTCCGATTTAAATCAAGACGGGAAACTGGATGTGGTGATCTCGAATTTTTATGATCCGCCGGCAATTCTCAAAAATGAGACCGAAGGGGCAGGCTCCTGGATTGCTGTGCGTCTGGTTGGTATACAGAGCAATCGAGACGCGGTCGGAGCACGGCTGGTGCTGCATACGTCAGCCGGCGATCAGGTCAGACAGGTTAAGGGGGGAGGCAGTTATCTGTCTGCCAATGACTTGCTGGTGCACTGGGGAGTGCCTGAGGGCGTAAGTATTGAGAGCCTAGATATTTACTGGCCCTCTGGGACTCAACAGACGCTGAAAAATGTGAATCAGCGCGAGGTTAAGCAGATTCTTGAGCCGACTCCCTGATCCCTTGTACTGGTCCTCGATATCCAAATATAGTGGCTCCAACTCGATGCGCTGCGCTCATCAAGGGCTGGAGCACACTGAACGGTGTGTACGCAAGTCTCGAAACTTAAATAAGTTAAGTAAATTAAAATTAGTGCAAAAATAGTATGTTTGGTCGATACTTGAGTATGAAGAGATTGTTTTATATTGAAGAAAATATAGAATAGACTATTGGGGAAACCTTTAGCGCTCCCCCCGGACTTAATGTCCCTGGCACACCAGACCTCTGTCTTACGTCTGGATAGCTCATGTTGCCAGTCTTTGTGTTATAAAGTGCTCATTTTTTCTATTTTTCTGCAGGAGAGTGTTGATGAGAGTCTTTCAGAGAAGACGCGCATTCACGCTGATTGAGTTGCTCGTCGTGATCGCCATTATTGCTATTTTAATTGCCTTGCTGCTGCCAGCGGTACAGCAGGCGCGTGAGGCCGCCCGTCGGTCGCAGTGTAAGAACAACCTGAAACAGTTCGGGCTGGCTCTGCACAATTACCATGAAACCCATGGCTGTTTTGGACAACTGACCCTGTCGTCTTACTATCATGGAAGTTCACCCGGAATTAAGCCCTGGACCGGTTTCAGCCAGCAGGCGATGCTGCTGCCCTTCCTGGATCAGGCCAACATCTACAACCAGTTTGATTTCCAGTTCTCCTGTGAAGAATCACCGAACAATGCTACGGGAATCCGGAATGCCGGGATTGGTGTTTTCCGTTGTCCTTCGGACCCCCGCTACCTCAACTATGGTGAAGGTCATCTAAACTATTACGTGTCGGCAGGCCCGTGCATGGGTTGGGATCCAGACCTGGGTTATCAGGTAGGTTTTTCTCGCTACGAACTGATTACGCGAGTTTCCGATATTCTGGATGGAACTTCGAATGTGGTCGCGATGAGTGAACGAATTGTAGGAAGCGCTAACAGCTCCTCATTTAATATTAACGGCGATGTGGCAAGATCGGTTGGAACCAGCTTTAATTCAAGGCAGACGACGTTCCCTACGAAGTCTCAATTAGACACTCATGGAACTGCTTGTAGCAATCCTACTGCTTTCTATACACATCGTGGATCTCGCTGGATGCGGGCAGACGAGTGTTGGTTTAACACCTGGAACACTCCGAACTCGCCTAATCCGGACTGCAGCACAGGCAATGGTGGCCATGCTGGTGGAGATGCTCCTGCAGCACAGGCTGCCCGTAGCCGTCACACCGGTGGTGTGCATGCTCTGATGGCCGATGGCTCAGTACACTTTGTATCTGAGAACATCGACTTGCAGAAATGGCAACAGCTGGGTGCGATCGCTGATGGTGCCGCTGTCAGTATCAACGAGTAATCCGATTTCTGACATCGCTTAGCGATAACGAATCCTCAGCCCGGCAATTTTCGTTGCCGGGCTGTTTTCTTTCGATATAATCGGGCATGAACGAACTGACTTCAGTCGCCCACCAACATTCAGAGAAAGGTAGAGTACCATGTCGAAGCTGGGGCCCTTATGTCTCGCGCTGAGTTTAATTTTCACGGGCTGTGGTGGAGGAGAAGGAACCGGTGAAACCTCTTCCGCAAATCAGGAGACTCCACCCACACAGGATCTGTCTGCTGTGAAATCGACTTTGAACGATATTGCACAATCAGGTGAAGTTAACAGTGCCTTTTATGGGATTCCGGAAAGCCTGGAACAGGCTGGCAAACCGGAGCTGGCGGAAGAAGCGAAGAAACTGGGTTCTTTGAAGAGTCCGAGCCAGATTAAAGCTGCCGCGAAAAAACTGGCAGACAAGCTCTAAACGCTGGTCGCTTCAAGCGAATTGATAGTAACTGAGAACCTTCGGCCTCAACGGGTCGAAGGTTTTTTTACGTACGCAGCTGCTTGAATCAGCCCATAAAAAAAGGGGAGTCGACAAACGGTCGACTCCCCTGTTATGAACTGTCTGACTAGATCAGACTAAACTTTGGGTTCCCAGCCGGGTTCGTATTCACGTCCCCAGAAGGTCATGGCATCTTTATCGTCAATGATGTGCCCGTTGGTTGTATCGCACTGCAGGGTACGTCCGGTGCGGTGGGCGATGTTACCGAGATGGCAGAGCAGGGTGCTCTTGTTGCCGATTTCGATTTCAGCGTTGAGGTTCAGCGGCTCATTGTTGCGGATGGCATCCACAAAGTTCTGAGCATGTTCGCTCATGCCCTGGTTGCCGCCGACTTTCTTGACTTCCTTGTCTTTGGCATCCAGAACCGTGTAACCGCCGGAGGTACCGAGGATCAGGTTTCCTTTGCTGCCGAAGAAGATCACGAAATCATTTTTGTGACGGTTGCAGCTGGTTCCCTGCCAGGTAATCTGCTTGCCGCCATCGAATTCAAAAGCGACGACATGCGTGTCGGGAGTCTGCTGATCGTCGCTGTAGAAGTAACGACCACCGCTGGAAACCACGCGGTTGGGAATTTCTGCACCCAGGCCCCAGCGACAGAGGTCGAGCGAATGCACGCCGTTGTTCCCCAGTTCGCCGTTACCGTATTTCCAGAACCAGTGCCAGTTGTAGTGAATCAGGTTGTCCACGTACTTCTGACGGGGCGCTGGTCCCTGCCAGAGGTCGTAGTTCAGTTCGGGAGGCACAGCAGCCGGTTTCCCTTTGCCGATGGAACCGCGGGCACTCCAATAGTAGGCCCGGGCCAAATGGACATCGCCGATGATGCCTTCTTTGAGCTGCTGAATCCCTTCCTGGATGGATTCACTGCTGCGACGCTGGCTTCCCATCTGGACGGCTCGTTTGTTTTTGCGAGCTGCCTCGACCATCATTTCCCCTTCTTTGGGGTTGTGGCAGCAGGGCTTTTCAACGTAGACGTGCTTGCCGGCTGAACAGCCGAGAATGGTACCGGGAGCATGCCAGTGGTTGGGAGCTGCGACGATCAGAGCATCCACGTCTTTGTCGTCGAGGATTTTGCGGAAATCGCCGATGGCCTGTGGTTTCTTTTTCGTGGCTTTTTCCACGGTCTGGGCTGCTTTGCCGGCACGGGTGTCATCCGTATCACAGACGTACTTGATTTCGACCCCATCCAGGGCACCGAAGGTTTTTGCCAGGGCCAGACCACGCTGCATCCCCATGATGCCGATGGTAACTTTCTCACTGGGGGCTTTGTTGGCGGCGGACAGAATCGCCGGGGCGGTGATGCCGGCAGCGGTGGCAGCTGCGGCAGTCTGTCCCAGAAAAGTACGACGATTGACGGAATCGGACATAATCTCTTTCTCCGTAGAATAGACTTAAAAGCGGTATGCTAAAGGCAGGATGTTAATATGACAAACCGTATTCTAGTCGCTTTTTAGGCCAAATAACACAGTAAAAACCGCGAAGCGGCCTATTTCTTAAAAAAGCTAACAATCTCTTGCGCTGTCCCGGTTTACCGTTAGAGTGTGGTGAGGACGCATCAGGCTTTGCGGATGTAATGAGCGGCGTAACTGCGGACTTCCTGCCCGTTGAGGACATGGAACATGCGCAGCTGCTGGATGGTTTCCTGACTGAAGCGACCCAAGGGGACGTGGATCAGTTTTTTCTGATAGCGTTTGGCGAGGCGCTTCCAGCCGATGCCAGGCGGCGATTCGCTGAGCAGGGCGATATGCGACTCTTCGCTGTAATGGCAGGCAGCGACGAGCAGTCGTTCTTCGAGGGTGTCGACGAAGTCGAAATTCACATCGTTCCAGATGTCATACACCGGACGTGGAGGAAAGAGGAACATCGCACCTCCGTAGGTGGAGACGCCGATTCCCGGGCCGACCATTTCCTGACGGTAGTCGGTGGCGAAGAAGGCCAGCGTCGATTCGTCCTGGTGCTCGGCATGCCAGGTGAGGCGATAGGGGTAATCGCGCGGGTCCGCCGGGGAGTCAAAGAGCATGATCACGCAATCAAGTCGGCCTCGGCTGGGGGGGAGCACTTTGACGTGAATCTCACCCGTGTGCCAGTTGCGGAGGGTTTCGCGGAGATCGAGACCGTCTTTCATACTGGTTGTGAATTTTTCGGTCCGGGCCAGATCGACGCCGAGCAGGTTCAAGGCATGGTCTTTGACGCTGGTGCGGAACTTTTCGATGGCGACATCTTCGGGGGGCCAGCTGCACTGCTTAAAGGGATTCCATTTCATCTCCCATTCGTTCTGCTGCGGTTTGGGTGGCCGGGGAACCAACTGACAGCTGCGCCAGGAAATCGGATTTCCGGGCAGTCGGTTGCTGAGTTCGAGAGTGGTGCCATTGGGGAGCTGGGCCTGTTCGATGCCGAAGCGGAGTGTTTCGAACGGAAGTAAGTGCACGAACGGGTATTCGCGGGCGGTCTCCGCGATCTGGATTGCGTACTGATCGCCGGCGACCTGCTGAGCGGCTTTGACCAGCGTATACAGGTCAGGAGTCATGCGGCGTTCGATGAGCGAGAGATTCCGCACGTAGCGAAAATAGACCGAGAGCAGCTTGGGGGTAATCTTGCGTCCCCGGGATTTGAGTTCGACTTTGTATCGGTCCCGGGCGGTGAGTGCGAGTTCCTTGATGCCGTCGACTGAGAGGTTTTCATCGTCTTCCAGTTCAGAGCGGGCAGCTTCATAGAGGCCCGTGATGTAAGGAAGTTCCCCCAGCATGAACAGCAGTGTCTCGGGGTCGGCAGTATAGATGGAGGTGTCGTTGACCTCTTCGTCCTCGACTTCGAGGGGCAGTTGATCGATGTAGGCGTCGTGAATCCAGGGCCAGTCAGAGAGCGAGCAGACCAGCAGGATCGATTTGTATTTTTTCTCCAGTTCCCGCAGGCGGTGTGCCATCATTGTGCAACGGTCGAGGGGCTGTCCCTCGGGCAGTTTGCTGAGCGCGGGCAGGACGGCGGCGGAAAACTTTTCGAGGGGCACCTTCTTCAGGGCATAGGGATCCGGGAGGACGGCGGACATGCTCTCGAAACGCTGTGTTTCCAGATCAATGAAGTGCCGGTCGATGTGTTCCATCATCGCGATGCGGAGTGCGGCGATGACCCCCTGGCAGGGATCGATGGGCACGTAGCTGTACATCTTCTGGTTGTCTTCGTCGTCCTCATCCTGCTCCCAGGGTGGTGCTCCGGAGATGGGGGGCTCTTCCTGCAGGACCGCGGTGATACTGGGGAGAAAGGTGATGGCCCGCTCGACATCGTTCTGAAACGAAGCGGGCAGTGGAACGGCGAGGCAGTCGAAATCGTTGTTGAGCATCACGCGACGGACTTCGATCGCGAAGTCGCCGCTGCCGTGGATCAGGGGCAGCACGGAGATGCTTGGGCTGATTTTCAAAAAACTGGAATGAGGGGCTGTCATGTTGCTATCGTCCAGTTTCTCAAGGGACCGGAGTCAGTTCGCTGGGATCCGTGACGGGATCAGCGGGTCCATTTCCAGTCGGGGGTCTGTTTCAGGTTGACCACACACTCTTCCGGCCACTCGCCCTGATACAGTTTGACAATGTTGTGAGCCGCCATCGCGTAAGCATCGCGGTGCGATTCCTGGTCCAGTCCGCCGATGTGACAGCTCAACAGTACATTGTCCAGCTTGATCAGGGGACTTTCAACAGGCAAAGGTTCTTTTTTGAAGACATCGAGACCGGCGGCGCGGAGATGTCCCGACTGCAGGGCTTCAATCAGGGCATCTTCGTCGACGAGGCCACCGCGGGCCGTGTTGATGAGGACCGAACCCTGTTTCATTTTGGCCAGAGAGTCCTTGTTGATCAGGTCGACCGTTTCGGGAGTGACGGGCAGGTGCAGCGTGACGTAGTCCGACTGGGACAGCAGTTCGTCGATGCTGACCATGGTGATTGCGTGGCTGTCGACAAACTGTTTGTTGGGGAACGGGTCGTACGCGAGGACTTTCATGCCCATGCCGATGGCGCGGGTTGCGACTGCCTGACCGATGCGACCGAGGCCGACGATTCCGATAGTGCTGCCCCAGACGCGGGGAGTCAGAGCCCGTTCCCATTCACCGCGGCGGACTGCCTGGTCCTGGGAGCGGGTGAGTCGGGCGACGCCCATCAGCAGCGCGAAAGCCTGTTCGGCAACCGAGTGATGATTCACTCCCGGAGTGATGGTGACTGCGATGTCCAGATCGTCAGCGGCTGCCAGATCGACGGCGTCGAAGCCGACTCCATAGCGAGAGACGATTCTCAGATCGGGCAGTTGTGCGAGCACTTCGCGGGAATAGATTTCTGCACCGGCCAGAACGGCATCATACCCCTGAACCTGTTCGACGACGCGGTGGGGTTCCTTGCGGAGATCCACCTCAGTCGGGACGGTGTCCACCTCGAATCCTGCTGCCTGCAGGATTTCAAAGTGCGGACCGAATTCACACATTTTGGCAGTACAGATGACGCGAGGCATGTTTCCGTTTCTTCTTCTAATACAGGTTTCGGGGATGAGTAACCGTACTGTTACTCTAGCGAATCCCGGGGTTGGCTGACAGTCAGCCGGAAGGAAAAAACGGAAGGCCCGCGAAGTGTCGGCATTTAATAGAAGCGTTCGGCCCGTTTGACGAGTTGGGGGTCCCGATCGCGGATGAGAGTCAGGTATTTCCGGGCCCGGGCGGCGGTTGTGGCGTCGGGGCCACCGTTCGACGGATCGGAATAGCGGGAGGCGACCAGCAGGTAGCGGATGATGGCCTGGCGGATACCTTTGTAGTCGTACCCCTCGGCATCATAGAGGGAGACGAGTCGATCCATGACGGTCCAGTCCTGCCAGCGTGCGAGGTCGGCAATGACGAGGTCCGCCAGTTCCGGGCGATTGAGCAGCATCCGCATGGACTGTCGCAGACGTTCGGGGGGAATCTGATAACGT
Organism: Gimesia chilikensis; assembly: GCF_008329715.1. Classification (GTDB taxonomy): domain Bacteria; phylum Planctomycetota; class Planctomycetia; order Planctomycetales; family Planctomycetaceae; genus Gimesia; species Gimesia chilikensis. The sequence continues at coordinate 125,070 of NZ_VTSR01000021.1, forward strand.
CCCTTGCCGTACGTCCACATGAACGAGACCGCTTCGCGGGCAGCGAAGAGTTCGTTGGGCGATGTGTTTTTCTGCTGGAACTTGGACCGCTCGAGGTGGTCGAGTCCTTCGCTGCCGGTGAGCATCAGGTAGCCGGACATCAGGCCACCGATGCCTGAGCGGAGCCCTTGTGCCTGGACGTTGATTTTGTCTTCCATGAAGTCGATGTCATCTTCATTTCCACAGAGTCCCAGCATGAGGCCGTATAAGCCGAGGCGGGGGGCGGGCGTGGATTTGCTGCTCAGCCAGTGGTGCAGCTTTTCGCGGGGGAGTTGTGGAGTCAGCGGGACGATGTCTTCAAAGGGGGCGTTAGCGAACTCCGCAAAGGCATCGTTGGCGATGATCATATCCTGGTGTTCGAGGAACTTCAGAAAGTACTGCAGCCTTTCGGTAGTCGGTCTCTGCAGCGAGGGCGCCTGCATGACGTACGCATAGCTGGCAGGGGTGATGGCTGTCGGGTTTTCCCAGAGGGGCTTGGGTCCGTGAGTGCCGGTGAGCAGGAACGGTCCGCCAGGCTTGCTGAAGTGGTAGTGGTTGACCGTGATCAACGAACCTTTTTCGTACTGGGTACTCTGCGACTGTTTAATGACCTTCAATACTTTGAAGACCGTGTGTCCCGGCTTCTCGATGGTGCCTGTATCGCCTTCGACCCAGCGGACCAGACAGGCGGTGTGGGCGTGTGTCAGTTTTTCGGTCAACGGGACAGAGGCCCCGGGGCAGAACGGACAGGCTGCGAGTTTCGTTGTCAGTACTGTGATCAGCAGGCAGCAGAACAGCCCAGGCCATCCGTGGCAGGGTCGGATTCGATTCCGGTCGGTCATACCAGTTCCTTCTGGTAAAAATGTCAGTTCGTCTCGGTCAGTTCCTGTTGTTGAGCGCGACTGCAGGAACGTCGTCAGCTTATCAGTGCAAATTACTTCAGGAAGAAGAAGCGTTCGGCACTTTTGACGGTCTTGGGATCTTCTTCGCGGAGCTTGGCGAGCAGTTCCTTGGCTTTTTCCGTCGTGGCGGCATCGGGGCCACCGCCATTTTTGTTTTTCCCTTTGGAGGCGACGAGCAGGTAACGCACGATGGCCCGTTTGATGGAGGGAATGTTGTAGTCTTCGGCGCCGTACATTTCCATCAGGCGGTTCATGACGCTCCAGTCATCCCAGCGAGCGAGGTCCGCGACAACCAGGTCGGTCAGTTCGGGGCGATCGAGGAGCAGCCGCATGGATTTCCGCAGGCGTGCTTTGTCGATGCGTCCGTCGCCGTAGGTCCACATGAAACGCAGAGCCTGCATGGCGGCGTAGGTTTCACTGAAGGCGACATCCTTGGGGACAAACTTGGATTCGTCGATTTTATCGAGCCCGTCCGATCCGGTGAGCAGCAGGTAGCCGGAGATGACGCCGTCGATCCCCAGGCGGAAGTCTTTGGTGGGTTCATTGATTTTCTTTTCCATGAACTCCACATCTTCACCCTGACCGCAGAGTCCCATCAGCAGTCCATAGAGACCGATGCGGGTGACGGGGGTTTCGGGATCGGAGAGCCACTTGCGGATCTTTTCGCGGGGCATGTCTTTGGACAGCGTGGCGATATCTTCGTAAGGGGCGTTGGCGAATTCGGCATAGGCGTCGTTCGAGATCATCTGGTCCGGGAATTCCAGGAACTTCAGGAAGTAACGCAGACGCTTGGATGTTTTTTCTTCTGGCGGTGGTGCCTGGGAGACGTAGTGGTAGCTGGTTTCGGTGACTTCGATCGGATCGCCCCAGTCGACTTCTGCGCCCTTGGTGCCCAGCAGCATGAACAGGTTGCCTTTCTTGCCGGGACGATGGCGGTTGATGGTAATTTTATCGCCGACTTTGAGCTTGTCCTTGTCTGACTGGCGGATGATCTCTTTGACTTCGAAGACGGTTTTCCCCGCTTTTTCGAGGTCTCCTTTCTCGGCTTCGATCCACTGGACGAGCACGGCGACGTCTGACTGAGACAGCTGTTCGGTCAGGGTCAGCGAGGGAGCGGAGCAGAAGGGACAGGCCTGGGCCACAGGTACCTGGGCCAGCAGGATCAGTCCGCAGAGTAACCCCATGACGGTGCGTTGTTTGAGGATGCGATGTTGGAAGGAATTTGTCAGACGATTCATGAGCCAGACCTCGTGGCGTTAGTTAACAATTTTGTAAAACGCGTTTTGTTTCCGTAAACATTTATTATTGATCGATGACGATGGCGTCGTCAATCAAGTAGATCCGCTCCAGTTCTCCGTCGATGGTTTCAGCCTTGATGTGGAAGACGCCGACCACGTCGAAGGGGCGGTTCAGAATGTAGTCTGTTGTGACGCCGTCCTTGAGGAGCACGGGGAACAGGTCGTAGATTTTCGGGTTCTTGCCGAAGCAGCAGATCTGGTTGTCCCGGGCGAGGAGGAAATACTCATTGCCGGTCTGCTGGAACGGGGGATACATGAAACCACGAATGCGAATTCGTTTGCCGTTCAGATCCTTCAGCCACTGAGGCATCAGCTCGGGGGCTTCGGGAGTGACCGGTTCCATATTCATGACTTTGAGCAGGTCGATGTCATCATAGCTGACCTGCAGGGCATCGTTGGGTGCGACGTGCCGGAATGATTTGTTTTTGACCAGGATCTTGACTTCCCGCGGTTCCTTTTTCGCCGTCTGCTGTTTTTCTTCTTCCGGAGTGAGTGCCCGGAGGCTCGGATCGGGACGCTGCGCGATCAGGGGGAGGAAGTCGTCGGTGGCATCGACGGCGGCAGCGGTTTCCGTGGGGGCCGGTTTGGCTTTGGTTCCGGTCTCCAGCGGCATCGGTTCAGCCGATTTGACTGCGGAGGTCTGGGTAATGGTTTTCGGTTCGGGTTCTACCGGTTCTGACTGTTCTGGAACCTCTGCGGCGACCTGTTCCGGCTGGTTGTCAGCGGCGTCTTTCTGCTCGGGCGATTTGGCATCAATCTGTTCGCTGTATTGACGGTACTCGGTCTGGTCTGATGAATTGCAGCCGGCTCCCCAGAAGGTGAGGCTGCAGAGGGTGAGGATTATCAGACTGGCTGGTGAGTATCGGGTGGGATTGTGGTGGGCCTGCACGTGATCAAACTCCTGATGATCGGGTGGTTGCACCAACTTCTGGATAAAGTTGATAATGGCTCAGACTGTGAATCAACCTGAGCCATTCAAATTCGTAACGAGGTAATAAACGCGTTGGTCTGGGTCTCCGGTGTTTTCAGGCGGGTGTCTCTGTGTGGTTATCTGGTCGTTTATCTGTAGGAAGTACGAGCCTGCTCGAAGTGGGTCCCCTTCAACTGGTAGACTGGACGTAATTCACCGGCCTGGGTCGGGGCTTCTGCGACGAATTCACCGGCAACGGAAACGAGACCGGAATAGAAGTCGGCCCGATTCTTGCCCTGCATTTCGACCAGGATCATATCTTTCACGTCGGGCTGGCCGCCGAAGCAGCACTGGCCGTTATCTTTAACCAGGATGAAAGACTGCAGGTCTTCGGTCTGGCGTGTGGGGTACATGTAGCCTTTGACGAAGACTTTCTGCTTGTCCATTTTGAGTACGTCGGGATTGACGCTGGTCACGCCATCTTTCTGGACGAATTCTTTGGACGAAATGTCGGTGGCGAAGTTAATGCGCTGGTAGCCTTCGGGAACTTCATGTGCATAGACGAAGGACTGATAGCTGACCCCGGTGACCAGGAAGAAGGTCGACAGCATGAGACCGGCACGGGCCACCATTTTGCCGCCCAGTTCACCGCCTGCCCGGCGGATATTGAACATACTGATCAGCGAGACCACGATACCGAACACGGCCACACCCAGTCCGATGATCCCGAACAGGGCAATAAAGGAGAGCAGTCCCAGTACCAGGCCCACGACAGCAGTCGGGGGAACCGGCTTGTAGGAAAACTCATCCTGACCTTCGAAGGAATTTTGCAGCGAATGATTGGATCCATCAAGAACTTGCGACATCTTGCAAGGCCTTTCAAAAGTCAGCAGAAATAAACAGGGAATATAGTTAATTATCGCAGAATCACAGGCTACCCGGCCAGAACAACTGGCTGAAGTTCAGAACGGGGTCTGGATTTTTTACTATCATATCAGGGAGGGGGGATGAGAACATCCCTGAAATCATCCAGAACCGGTCAGAAAATTCTGAAGTTCCGGGTAAAGTGAGCCTGACTCTGTAGATCCCTTGCTGAGCGACAGGCGGAATGCTCCCTGAAACCAGTCCTTTATAATAGTATATACGGGATCGCGTCGATTTTCGTTGAATTTTTATCAATCCTAACTTAAAGCGGGCCCCATCAGGATGTTGTGTGCCGCAAGGCTATGCCAGGAAACAGCTTATGGCCATGTCTCTGGTGCTGTTGCAAAAAGGGAAAACTGCCGAATGGAGGGCCGGTTTGGGGGGAGGTCACTCCCCGATCAATGTTCCAGGCAGCTGAGTACTTCGACGCGGTAATCTTCCAGGCCCGGTACTGAGAGCCCTCTGACCTTGGCGCCGTCATCCCAGCGGCGGAGGAGCACAGCCGTATGATGGAAGGGCTGGCTTTCAAACCGTGCCACTTCCTTGTCGCTCATCAGCCCTCCCTGCAGGGCAAAGCTCCTCTGTGAAGCGAGTGACAGGCCGTTGAAGTAATCGGGTTCGACGGTGCAGAGATAGCGCTTGGCGGGGACGTGCAGAAAGATCGGATCGGTAATCGCTCTGCCGAAAAACGGTTCCAGCTGCCGGGCGCCGACCGTTTCGTGTTCCCAGTCTTCGGAGAGGAAATCATCGTGTGCTTCGTGCTCGTTCATCAGGAAGTGGCCGATATCGTGCAGCAGGGCAGCGGTGATCTGTTCCATGCTGGCCTGACTGCTGCGGGCGAGTTGTGCGGCCTGCAGGGCATGTTCCAGTTGCGTGACTGCTTCATCGTAGTAGCTCTGTCCCTGTACCTGCATCAGTTCGAACAGGCCATCGACTCGCTGGTCAGGAGTCTTTTCGAGTGAGAGGACATCGTGCAGGGAGATTTCGATTTTTTCTTTCATGACCGTTCCACAGGCTTTCCGTTAAAATGGCCGATCTTACTGATCTGTAGTTTCTCGGCGCTGGTTTGTCCGATTTCCGCTAATGAACGTCGTTTATCTGCGTAGTATTCTTCACGCCGGTCTCCCTCCGCGAGTGCGTTGTAGGTGAGGTAAAGCGTGCGACGTGGTTGTTCTGTTTTGTTAGGTGGACTTTTATGGGGTGCGTACGAGCTGAAGAACAGGGCATCACCCGGCTGCATGGGCACCGGTTCCCAGTTCAGCGTTAAAGCGAACTCCGGTTCAATGCAGCCGTGTTCATCCAGGTGCAGCAGTCCCTGGCGATGCAGATCGGGGGCGAAGAACAGGCAGCCGTTTTCCGGAGTGGCTGCGTCGATGGCGATCGAACAGGTGATGTGATTGTGGATGAATTCGTAAGCGGGGGCATCCTGATGCGGGGCATAACCGCCCCCACCCGGATACTTGTAGTTGATCTTTTCTTTATAGAGGACCGCCGGTACGCCCATCAGTGAGCCCGCATATTCCGGTATCTTGCCCGAGGTGAGCAGTGTGCGGATGCCGGAGTGGAAGTCGAGCAGATACTCGGTGCGGGCAAGACGAATGCCGGCGGGAGTCTGTTCGAAGTGGTGCATCCACTGGTCATCGCTGGCGGGCCATTCGCTGATTTCCTCGACCCACTCCTGCAGATTCCGGGTTTCATCGGGCGTGAGAAAGCCGGGCAGTTTGAGGTAGCCGGTCTGCTGCCACTGGTCCTGTTGTGCGCGGGTGATGCTGATAGTCATGATACGATACCTGTGTTGGTGCCTAAGCGATTGTCGGTTTCGAGGTTGAGCTGCGGTGCCGGCGCGGGTTGGCTGACCGACTGTCGCAGATGGAAATAACGGATGACGTACAAGGTGCCTGCAATGGAGAGGGGCGAGATGATCAACGCCAGCCAGAAGAGCAGGGCGACGAAATCGAGGTTGTTAGCGAACACCAGGTTGACGGTCGCCATTAAAATCACGGTGCTGAGATAGCCAGCGAAATCGCCCAGGTAAAGCAGGTAGCCGACATTGCTCTTATAGCGGAGCATAGCGATGACCCGTTCGTAAATCGTGGTGTGAAAGAGGACATACGGGACGTAGAGGCTGATGCCGATCAGCACCATGAACTGGAACGCCGCCTGTTCGGTCCAACTGGTGGTGCCCCAATAGTAGAGCGTGGTGCCCAGGGCGGTCGCGAAGCCGATTCCTGTCAGGAGCATGCCTGTAAAAAAGGCGCGATAGTTCGCTCCGATAAAGACGGCAATCGCACTGAGGGCGACGACCACCGCGGCGACCAGGGTTTCGGACTGCGCGAAGATGGCCGGTTTTTCGATGCCAAACCCGGACCAGATTTCGGCTGCGTAATCGTCGCGGACGCTGCGGAACAGCGTGAGCAGGACCATCAGCAGGATCAGCACAGTCAGGCCGCCGGCATGGTTCCGAAAAAACTGGCGACGTTCTGCACCATTAAAGGGGGAACGCACTGCGCGGGCCGAAATGTCACGTTCCCCGGGGGGCGGGATCTGCTGCAGCATCCAGACACCCACCAGGAGTGGCAGCCAGAACAGGCCGCCTGTGGCGAACGGCATCCAGAATTCCGACACGCCGTAGTTCTGCATCAGGACTGCGCCGACGGTTTTGACGGTACCCGAGGCCATGATGAAGCTGGCACACAGACCGGCGGCCATGGCTTCGGTCACGCGTCTCCCTTCCAGAAACGCGAAGACACACCCAAAGACCATGCCCAGCGGCAGCCCGTTCAGGAACAGAAACAGCGGTTTGAGCCAGTAGGGAGCGACGGCATAAGGAAGCAGGGCCAGATGTGCGATGGCAATCAGCGAAAGAATCATGGCGGCGCGGCGGTTGGCGCTCATCTCTGAAATGACCTTGATGCCGATCAGTTTGGAGAGAGCGTAGCCGCTGATCTGCGCGAACAGGAGAATGACTTTATAGCCGAGTCCCCAGAAGACGAGGTCTTCATACTGCGCCACCGTAAACGGTTTACGGAAGGCGTACATGCAGAAATAAGTCGTAAAGGCAGCGATCACAGACCAGAGGGTCAGAACCCCCTGATGACTCTGTTCCAGACGCGTCGAGATGTACCGTGATCGAAATCGCATGGAGCGTCTTTTCGCGAAGCTGATAGCGGACAATGAATCAGCTTCGAGATGGTACAGTACACGCGTGAAGGGCTGATGACGGGGATGTGAATAGCCGATGAAGGGCTGGTGTCACAGTGGCCCCGGTCGTCAAGCAGGATCAGGTATCACTCAAAGTGCTGGCAACGTCGGTGCGGTAGGCGGTCATCGCGGGGATGAAGCCGACCAGTGAGGCCAGAACGACTAATACCGGCAGCAGGATCAGTTCAACTGAGCTGAAAGCGAACGGATTGATCAGCAGTCCGCTGCGGGCTTCGATGATCGGGGCGGCGGCGAAGACCAGACCGTGTCCGAGCAGGATACCCAGGATACCCCCTCCCAGACAGAGCAGAACGGATTCGCTGAGAATGATGGTGAAGACTGCAGTGCGGCCGGCCCCCAGGGCCCGCATGATGGCGATCTCCCGTTTACGGTCGGCCATTGAGTTGTAGATGCTGACAAAAATGCTGACGCCGGAGACGACGATGATCAGGCTCGTCAGGATGATGAGCATCGTGCGTACGTTGCCTACGATGTTGATCATCAGCCAGCTGATCTGCTGAATTGGATTGACAGCCTGGGCCTTGTTACCTTCCTTGAGTTCGGACTGGAGCTTGATCGTTGAAAAGCCGCGGAGGCGATCACCTTTCATCTGGACCAGAATCGCAGTCACCTCTTTCTGCGCGTCGGGAACTTCGTGCCCGTGATCGTGTCCATGGTCGTGACCGCTGTGATCATGATGATCGTGGCCGGCGTTTTCTTTGAGGATTTTCTGCAGTTCGGCTTCGTCGATTTTTTCACCAAAGAATTCGGCTTCACGGCGGAGTGCTTCTTCCAGCGGTTTTTCGTGACCGGAAACCTGGTAGAACCCACGCAGGTTGACAAAGACAGTACGGTCGTTCGGCGTGCCCGTTGGTGCGAGGATTCCGACGATCTTGAATTTTTCATCGTGGACGTGACCACTCTCCGCGGAGCCGTGAATCAACTGAAATTCATCTCCCATTTTCCAGTTGTTCTGTTTCGCGACAGCAGAACCGATGACGGCATCCCAGGTCCCGGGCAGGAACTTGCCATCCTTATTGATGCGGAAGTGCCGCCCCGGGATGTATTCCAGGGCGAAGTAACGTGGAATGGTGCCGACAATCGGAAAGCCGCCTTCCTCCGTGACATCGCCGATCGCGAAAGGGATGGCTTCTTCGATACGGGGATCTTTTTTCAGTTCTTCGTAGTAGCGGTAGGGGAGATTCTCAATCGGGGCACCGACGCGGAAGACGGTATTCAACACGAGTTGAAGCGGGCTGCCCTTGGGACCGACGATGAGGTCGTAGCCGCTGGCGGTCTGGTTAAACATCTTGTCGATGACGCCGTTGATGACCAGAACGGAGATCATCAGCGTCACACCCAGGGCCACGCTGAGGGCCGTCAGTGCAGAGGCGAGGCGACGTTGTTTGATGCTTTTCCAGGCGATGGTCAGTGTATTCATAATGAGAATCTACTTTGTAGTCGGTTCGCTGAGAAGAAAATAAGAAACGAAAAACCAGGACGAATCAAACCTGTGCGTGGACCTTGTTGAAGTCGGTCAGCGTTTCAACCCGCTCGAACTGGCTGGCGACCTCCTGAGAGTGGGTGACCAGCAGCATGGCGATCTGGTGCTGAGTGCAGGCGTCGCGGAGCAGTTTGAGGATGGTTTCCTGATTGCCGACATCGACGTTCGCCGTCGGTTCGTCTGCCAGCAGCAGTTTGGGTTGATTGGCCAGGGCCCGCGCGACGGCGACGCGTTGCTGTTCCCCGACGGACATCTGTTTGGGGCGGTGATGCAGGCGATGCTCAAGTCCCACGAGGGCCAGGAGTTCTTTCGCCCGGTCGCGGCTCGCTTTTTTTCGCGAGAAGCTCATGCCGAGCAGGACGTTTTCCAGGGCTGAGAAGGCGGGGAGCAGATTGAAGGTCTGGAAGACGAAGCCGATGCGTTCGGCGCGAAAGCGGTCGCGGACGACTTCGGGCATGGAAGCGATTTCGGTTCCCGCGATAGTGACTTTCCCGCTGTCGGCGGTGGTGATGCCGGAAATGACGTTGAGCAGTGTCGATTTCCCCGAGCCACTCTCGCCGATGAGAACAACCTGTTCCTGTTCTTTGACTTCAAAGCGTTCGATATCCAGGATGGGGAGTGTCGAGCCATCCGGTTCGCGGTAGCTCTTTTTGACATTTTCCAATAGCAGGGACATGCTGACCTCGTCTGGTGGGAATCTGGCCATGCCGCAAACCGTGGTTCCGGCGTCAGGCCGTATTGTTTGTTTTTGCAAATGTTATGCAATTAGCCGGGTGTTGCCTAGGGTTGTTCTGTCAAATCTTCCTGATTCCTGCGGAACACAGTGAGCCGCGGGTCGGATCTTAAACAATTATTAATATATGACTTACGTCTCCCCGGTGGCAAGTCGGTTTTCACAGAATCGCCGTAGGCTTAATCAGGATGATTTGCTATAGTCCCGACTCTCTGATTTTAACCGAAGCGTATCCGTATTGTGAATCAAGGATGATGGCAAGATGCGAAGTCGTAACCGGGGTCGATGGATTACTCCTTTTCGTTTCATCATGGTAACTGGACTGGGAATTCTGGGCGCGGTCGCCTGGAAAATGGATCTGCTGCCGTTCCAGGTGAGCAGTGCTCCCACAGGTGCGCTGCACGAACAGGAGACTGCAGACAAGTCGTCCGGCAAGACGACTGTGCAGCCGGAAGAATATAAAGAACCGGTCCTGGAAGAAGCCACGATTCTGGCACAGTCGGAGCCGCCTGCGGAGGAACTCTCAGACGGGGATGACAACCAGCGTCTGTTCCGCAAAAGCGAAGTGGAAATGCCCCGGGTTTACACGCGTACGTTGAACGGGGCGATCGTGGAAGCGGAGACCTCCGTCGATCCGCTGTTCGCAGAAACCGAACCCCCGGCCCAATTCAAAGGGGCCGCTCGTCCTGTTGAACCACTGCCCGAACCGACGGCTGCCATGCCTGAGCCCAACGCACCCGCGAAGCTGAATCCCCCCGAGGGGATCAAGCGGGCCAGCAATCCTGTAATCAAGACTGCGAAACATGCCAGCTATAAAGAAGAGATAGGTGGTGAAGCCGCCAAACAGGCCGTACCCGATCTGATTGCGATTGACGAACTGATTTCACAACGGAAAATCATCGAGGCTCACAAGCGGTTGTCCAAAATTTACTGGGATCAGCCTGAAGTCTATCCGGTTATTAAATCACGCATTGAAGAGACGGCGCGGATGATCTACTTCGCACCGCAGCCGCATTTCATGAAGCCTTACGAGATTGAGCCCGGCGATCAATTGCGGAAAGTCGCGCAGCAGTACGGCATCACCTGGGAATACCTGGCGAAGCTGAACCAGATCGATCCCAAGCGGATCCGTCCGGGGCAGAAGCTCAAAGTAATCAAAGGACCCTTTCATGTGTTCGTTGATTTGAGCGACTTCACACTCACGGTGCATTCACACGGTTACTTCGTCAAACGCTATACGATTGGTACCGGCAAGGATCATTCGACGCCGACAGGCAAATTTGTCGTTAAGGACAAGCTGGTCGATCCGACGTATTACGGTCCGGATGGTGTGATTGCCAATGATGATCCGACCAATCCCCTGGGCGAACGCTGGATTGATATCGGCGACAGCTACGGAATTCACGGCACGATTGATCCGGCATCGATTGGCAAAGCGGAGTCCAAAGGGTGCGTGCGGATGCAGAATGACGATGTGGCCGAGGTTTACGATCTGCTGGGTTTTGGCTCGGAAGTCGTGATTCGCCCCTGATTTCAGAGAGATTCGTACCAGCTGGGAATTCTTTGCCTGCAGTCCGTTTGAATGTTGAATTCGACCCTGTAGAATACGTGTGTTTGAGCCGGTCCGCGGTGTTTTTATTAAACATTGTTTATGCGAACGGACCGTGGCGGCTTCTGATTTGAGCACATCACACATTCAGGGTAGAGAAGAGAGCATTCATGTTTGATCGCGAAAAGCTGATCGAGTTGTTTCGGGAGCGGGCGTTAAAATTCGGCGATTTCACGCTGGCTTCAGGTAAGAAGAGCACCTATTACCTCGATGGCAAACAGGTGGTCCTGCATTCACACGGTCTGCGTCTGGTGAGTGCCGGCCTGCTGGAAATGCTGGAAGATGTCGAATTCGACGCGATCGGCGGCATGTCGATCGGCGCTGATCCGATTGTCGCGGGTGTGCTCGCAGTTGCTGCAGAGCAGGGCCGATTGCTGAACGGGTTTATGGTCCGCAAAGAACCCAAGGGGCACGGCACCAATAAATATGTCGAAGGTCCCGTGCAGCCCGGTGACAAAGTGGTGATCGTGGATGATGTCATCACGACTGCCGGCAGTGCACTGCTGTCCGTCGACCGGGCCGAAGAGTTCGGTTGCAAGGTTGTGCAGGCCCTGGGAGTCGTCGATCGTCTGCAGGGGGGCGCTGCCAACTTTGAGAAGCGCAACATTCCCTTCAAAGCGTTACTCTCGATCCGGGACTTCGGTATCGAGCCGCCTGCGGAAGATCAGTGATCTCCCTCTCAATTTATCCACTCTGACGAAAGCGCGATCTCTCATGACAAACTCCATTCGCTACGACGATTCCGCCGCCCGCAAGCTCATTGATGAGAAGTGGTATGAAGAACTGCAGCCGGCCCTGATGGCGGCCCGGGAAGAAATGTTGAAAGACATTGAACTGCTGGGCAGCGATGCGATCCCTGCGGACAAGCAGCCTCTGGATGCGGGTTTTCAGAACCTGCCTCAACAACTGCTGGACGAATACGAGTCTCAGGGAAGCGAGAGCCTGCTGGGACGCATCGAAGCGAAAGCACAGGAACTGCGTGAGCAGTCGGACCGGTTTGTCGTGCTGGGGATCGGCGGTTCTTACATGGGGATGCGGGCGCTGTTCGAAGCGTTGTGCCATCCGCTGCACAATGAACTGACCCGCGATCAACGAGGAGGCGTGCCGCGCCTGTATTTTGAAGGGAACAATGTCGACAACGATTCGATTACGGCATTGCAGGAACTGTTAAAGACGAGTTGCCAGGATCCCAGGGATGTGCTGCAGCGGTGGAGTATGACCGTCATCAGTAAATCCGGGGGGACTCTGGAAACCGCTCTCGGTTTCCGTCTGTTCCGCGAATCACTGGAAGAGTATTACGGAGCCGATTCTGAAGAGAGCCGATCTTTAGTGGTGCCGATCACCGGGCTGGAAGGAAAGCTGCGGAACTTCTCCAATCATAAAGGGTATCCGGAAGTCTTTCCGATTCCCGACAATGTGGGCGGCCGGTTTTCGGTCTTCACGTCGGTTGGTCTGTTCCCGGCTGCGGTGCTGGGCGTTGATCTGAAAGCGTTGCTGCAGGGAGCCGCGGATATGACCCGCCTGTTCAACTCACAGCCGATGGGGGACAACCCGGTGCTGGATTACACGGCGACCTGTCACCTGTTTGAGCGGGAAAAGAACGTATCGATGCGGATTCTTTCGACCTGGGGCAAGCGTCTGGAAGCGCTGGGGCTGTGGTACGATCAACTGCTGGCGGAAAGTCTCGGTAAAGAAGAAAAGGGGGCGACGCCGCTGACGGTGGTCAACACCCGCGACCTGCACAGCCGGGGACAGCAGCACCAGGAAGGTGTGCGTGACAAGCTGATCACCAACGTGATTGTCGAGCGTCCGGACAGCGAGCCAATCTCCGTGCCTGTCGTTCCCGAAGAAGAAAATCAGGATCAGCTGAATAAGCTGAAAGGCAAAACGGTTCCCGATGTGCTCTCTGCAGCCATTGAAGGAACCAACCAGGCTTATGCCGACGTGCATCGCCCGACGGCGGATCTGATCCTGCCGAACCTGGACGCCTATACGGTCGGCCAGACCCTGCAGATGCTGATGCTGGCGACGGTACTCGAAGGCCGGTTGATCAATATCAATCCCTACGGACAGCCGGGTGTGGAAGCCTATAAGAAGAACATGCAGGAAGTATTGAGCCGCTAAGGCGACATTCCGAGCAGCAGTAATATAGAGAACGCCCCGGATCAGGCAGACGCTGTTCCGGGGCGTTTTTTTGTTCAGTTTCGATTTCAGGGGCAGCTTAGCCGGGGACTTCCTGATTCTTGTCGATGGGGACGCCGATCATCTGTCCGCTGAAGACCATGCTGTTGTCGACGAGTCCCTGGAAGTTGAATTCCGCCCGTTTGCCGGCACGGATGCGGGCCAGTTGGGCCATAATCACCAGTCGCTGATTGGGGAAAACGGGGCTGCGGAAGCGAACATCGTTCATACCGCCGAAGCCGAGGAAGTCGCCTCCCAGTAGTTTGAACTTGCGGGCATAGAAGCCGGCCAGCTGAGCGGAACATTCACAGAGGATGACGCCGGGCATCAGGGGGAAGTCGGGCATGTGGCCACGAACCCAGAATTCGTCTTCGGTGACATCTTTGAAGCCGACGATGCCATGCTTTTCATTATCTACATGGACGATCCCCGTCAGCTGCTCCATTTCAAATCGCTGAGGATTGATTTCTCTGATGTCTTCGATTCCGTAGATCGGGTTTTCAAAATCGAAGTCAATTCCTTCATAAAGCAATTTGGGAGGCATGGTCTCTCTTCTCCAATAAGGGCGTCAATATCTGCGGTACGACCCTGGTTCCCTTTCAGGGCCATCAGGTGCAGGAAATGTATATAGTCAATGGGTTTAGGTATCAGATGGGTTAGTTCATCCAGGTGGAAATGCGAGCCCGGTATCTGATAAGCCAGAAATATTAGCAGAATCCGTGGAATATGTTAATCGAGGATTTCAGCTATTTGGCTCAAATTGGTGATCAACCTGTCAGGTTTGGTATCGGGGCTCCTGACTTCTGCTTTGCTGGCGTGAATGCTGAGTGAATCGCCGGCAAACAGGGCGGTTTTCATGCCGAAACTCCGGGCGATTGCCAGGTCATCGGGAATGCGGGAACCGACGTGCAGAATTTCCTCAGGGGGGATGCCCTGCTGATCGAAGCGATCGAGCAGTTTTTCGTAGAGGGAGACCGAGGGTTTGCGGACGGTTTCGCGATAAGAGAAACAGAAACATTCCTGTGTGAACAGCTCGGACAGGGGGGGGAGTGTTCCCTGAGTGCCTAATGCCCGCAGGAGTTGCACCAGAGTGAACGGCTGAGCATCCGCAAACAAAGCGACTTTCTTGCCGTACTGACTGAGCTGGCAGAGTGACTCCAGGGCATCGGGCATGGGAGCGATTCCCTGCAGGCTGGAGTGGAAGAAGTAGGCGACCTTCAGGCTGAAGTCGTCGAGGTTCCCGTAAAAGGATTCGTCGAACGTGTATTCGTTTTTCTGCAGGCGTTCGATGAGCAGTTTCCAGAGGTCGGCGGAGTTGATTTCCGGCTTTTCCCCTTTGGCGACCTTTCCGCCGAGTTGCTGGTCTTCGAGCAGCGAGCGGTATTGGGAGAGCATGTATTCCCATGGAGCCCCCGGTTTGCGGGACATGCTGTTCCACATATTGAACTCTTTTATTGTCTTATCGAGGGCGATCTGCATGCGGAGCTGTTGCTGATGGTCGAACAGAAGTTCGCCATCGGTGATGTGCAGCAGGGTGCCGTAGATACTGAAGGTGATCGCGGAGATGCGTTTCAGCGGTTTGAGAAAGGGCGTCGCTTTGGGCGTTTCCAGCGCGGGAGCCGTGGGCCAGATCAGATCATCCCGGTTGGATAACCAGTCAGCGTATTCTTGAAGAGTCTGCGGCATAAGGGTTGTATTTCAGATCGTATATCGAGTCAGCTGTCGCTGGAAGCAGCTGACATTCAGAAACCAGAACGGGTCTGTCGGGAATGTGATGAACGATTCGGTGAATGCCGTTGTAAACTCTGCCTGGGAGATGAATTTGACAGACAGACAACCGGAATTCAATGTGATCTTAGACGGGTGGATATGGACAGGGCAAGCGAAAAGGCAAAAATCGGATGGCTTATCCGGTGAACAGGCTATAAGGCCGCAGGAAAAAAAGAACCAACACGGATCGCTATATCCATCGTAATAGAGACGACAGTTCCAATACATTGAACCAGAGACGGGTTGCTGTTGTCATAACGGTTATCCGCTCGGAGCAGGCTTACCCCGGGGAAAATCAGCGGAACCTGATACGAAAACTCAAGTCACCCCAGAAATAAGGTTCACATCTTAAGCATTTCCCCGGGACGTATTAAGTGCCTGTTTTACAGGGCATTAGAGCATAATATCCCTCACAGCTGATTCTTCCGTACCAGCTATTCCGAGTGTCTCTGTCACTACTGCACTCTCTCTTGTCAAAGAACTTAAAGTCCTCACGGCAGTTTCGTCGATGCAATTAGGGCAGACGGTTGAAACCGGAAAGACGTAAAAACCACGTCGAGCCAGTCAACACCAGTTTGAATGGTTCAATCCGATCAACAGTCTGTAAGGGGGGAGAGGACAAGACGGATCTAGTCTGACGAACTGATCTGAATGGTATTGCGATTGTCATTCAGTCCGACCCCAAAAGTATTACGTACCAGATCCCAAATTTCCTTAAAATTAAAGATTGGCATTTTGAAACAGTTTCTGGAGATGCTGTCTCCAGAGACAAACCCCGACCCAAGACTACACAGGTTACAACGTGAACTGACTGGCCAGGATAGCCGCAAACTGTAGTAGGGGTTAAAGCAGAAGAAAAGTAACCTTTCTTCGACGAGATTTGCCAAGCATGTGATTGGAGAGCCCGCAATGAAAACGATCTTCACTACTGGCCAAGTAGCAAAGATCTGTAAGGTTGCACCCCGCACGGTTAGTAAGTGGTTCGACTCTGGACGCCTGAGAGGCTACCGGATCCCCGGTTCTCAGGACCGCCGAATCCCACGTGAGCACCTTATTCGATTTCTTAAAGAACACGGCATGCCATTAGGCGAACTGGAAGACGAAGCGATGGGCAAACTGCTGCTCGTCGGTGCCGATACCCAGGTTCGAGCCAGCCTTGACGATCTGATGGCAACAGAAGACTTCAAAATTGAATATGCCGTGAGCGGTTTTGAAGCCGGTATCCAGGCAGAATCACTGCACCCCGACTGCGTAATCGTTGATTTCGCCATGGGTCGCAACGAAGCTCTGATGATCGCACAAAACCTGCGACGCAATAAAGACTACACCGACTCTGTTCTGATTGCCCTGCTGAGCGATGAAGACAACGCCAGCGGTTTCGACAGAACACTGTTTAACGAAACTTTCCGGAAACCATTTGACGCTGCATTGCTGGCCGAACGGATTCGGACCCTGGTTGGACGTAAAAAGCAGATCGCCTAATAGACCGGGCAGGAATGCCTTAAGGTGAGATTGCCAGGGACGTGTAGTTCTCGATATTATGGACGGTGTCGAGAGAACGGCCCGCTGGCCAACCAGAACAATCGCAAAGGGATTTGCTGGTTTGCGTGAACGACTAAACCCGGCCAAGAGGTAACACTCTTGGTCGGGTTTTTTTATTGCGCCCCGGAAGTAATGTCACCATGAATCAATCCACAATACAAGCGCCGCTGAGCACCCGCGAAAAACTGAAGCCCGCCGCCTGGTATGCGCTGCTGGCCTGCCTGGCATTTCTGCTGGTGGCGGCCCGCCTGGACTGTGCCCGGGATCTGTCGCTCACCGGTCCGGGCCCCGGGATGACGGTCGACGAACCGTTTAACGTGGGGCAAGGCGTGTTCCTGGTGCGTGCGATTCGCGTCTATGGGCTGGGCATCATCGCCCCGGAGAGCCTGCGGGAGATCTTCGAGCATGAGAACTACCTGCCCGATCATCCCCCGCTGGGACGTCTGCTGATTGGCATCGCCCATGAAACAGTAGCGGGACTGGCGGGAGAGGGAGAGCGACCGTTCGTCGTAACCTATGGTCGTTACGCCTCGGCACTCTGTTTCGCCTGCCTGGTGTTTGTGGTGGGCTGGTTTACCTCTCAGCGGTCCGGTCATTTCGCGGGCGTAGTGGCTGCCGTCGCGTTGATTGCGTTGCCGCGGGTGTTTGGACATGCGCATCTGGCAGCGCTGGAGACAGTGACCGCGCTGTTCTATGTGACCGCGGTGCTTGCGGTGATCCGGTTCTGGGATACTTCAGAACCGCCGACCGCGAAGCGGGCCTGCCTGACCGGTATTCTGCTCGGACTGGCGCTGCTGACCAAGATTCAGGCGGTACTGATTCCGATTCCCGTGATCATCTGGGCGCTGTGGAAGTGGCGTCTCAAGGCGATCAAGCCACTCCTCTGCTGGGGAGGCGTGGGAGTGCTCGTCTTCTTTGCGGGCTGGCCGTGGCTCTGGTTTGATCCGGTCGGGCATCTCAGTGAATACCTGGGACGAACCACGGGCCGGGCTGCGATTTATATCGATTACTTCGGAACGAAATACGCCGACCGCGATGTTCCCTGGCATTACCCCTGGGTGATGCTGCTGGTGACGATCCCACTGGGTTTGCTGGTACTGGCGTTGATTGGTGGCTGGAAGACGGGCCGCCGTTCAGAGGCAGAACGTGAGCAGCGATCCAGCGGTGGTGTGCTGCTGATCGGTTCGCTGCTCTGGCCACTCATGCTGTTTTCCTGGCCGGGGATTACGGTCTACGACGGCGTGCGGTTGTTTCTGATGGTCTTTCCCATGGCGGCGATTCTGATCGGCGTGGGGGCAGCACAGATCTGTGACTGGCTGCAGCAGCGCTTTTCCATGCGTGTGGCGCGTACTGCGGTGGGAGTGCTGATCCTGACGCAGGCGTATGCTGCATTCGCTTTCAGTCCCTGCTGGCTCAGTTATTACAGCCTGCTGACCGGCGGCCTGCAGGGAGCGAACACACTGGGAATGGAGGTCACGTACTGGGGCGATTCCATCACCGCGGAGATGCTGCACGATGTGGTCGAGCGGGTGCCCGAGAATTCGTATCTCCAGCTGGCACCGATCCTGCATCCGGCTTACATCCAGATGTTACAGGAGACGCCGGAAGTGAAACGCAAGGGGATCAAGCTGATCCCCTTCGATTCCGAACGTCAGGGCGTTTCTGAATACGTGTTGTACTTCCAGCGGAAACCTTACCTGCCGGAAGAACTCCAGCCACGTGAGTCCGCTGCGTGGCAGACCGAGATTGCCGTCGTGCGGAAGCAGGTGCCTTTAGCACGACTGGTGCGTCTCAATCCGCCCCGCTGAAGTCTTATTGATCCAGGGGCAGTGAAGGGTGGAAGCCCGGGATCTTGCAGGGGATGCGATACAGACCGCTGCCTGCGGTGATGTAGAGCGTCGATGCCTCCTTGCCGATGCCGAACGTGCAGTTGGTAGGCATTTCCGGCGTGGGGATGTAGGCCAGTTCTTTGCCTTCGGGAGAGAAGACCAGAATGCCGAACCGGTTTTCAGCGCGGTAGGCGGCGTAGACGTTTCCTTTCTGATCCACGGTCATGCCATCGATGCCGGTCTGTTGTGGACCGAAGTCGACCAGGACTTTTTTCTTACCCAGAGAACCGTCGGCCTTGATCGGGAAGGCGTTGAGGGTCATCCGTTTTTTGGGGTTTTTCGGAGGATCTTTCTCCAGTCCGGAGAGACCGTTGTTGGTTTCCGCGACGTAGAGGGTTTTGCCATCCGGGGAGACGACGACGCCGTTGGGTTTGGTGATGTCGGTCGTGGCCCGCTGGACGGTTTTCTTTTTCGGGTCATAGCGGAAGACGCTCATGTGATCGAGTTCGAGTGGCTCGAATCCGACGTAGCGGGGATCGGTGAAATAGACCCAGCCTTTGGGGTGGATTACCAGGTCGTTCGGAGCGTTGAATTTCTTGCCTTCGAATTTGTCGACCAGGCACACGGGTTTGCCTGTTTTAGAGATCCGCGCCAGGCACTGTTTGCCGTTGTTGGCACCACAGGCTGCCAGCAGTCGTCCTTTCTGGTCGATCATGAGTCCGTTGCTCTGACCACTGTCCGCACTGAAGACGCTGGTCTTACCGGTCGTGGGGTCAAAGGTCATGATTTTGCCTTTACCGCCGGCGAAGTTGATATCGCTGAAGTAGATCAGCCCGTCAACATCGACGCAGGCTCCTTCGGTGAAGCCTTTATCGACCCAGAGGGTTTCGACTTTGGCATCCGGGGAGACGATCGACGCGTCGCCGCTGGGGGCGGCGGTTTCAGCAGAGACCTGGGAGACGGTCAGTCCGGAGATGACGATTCCCAGTACAAGAACGTGTTGCCAGTGGATCATGGTTTGTTCCTCTTCTGTAACTGTGATAGCAGGTCGAGCGAATAAATGAGCACAGCGAGCGGACTTTGAATTCACTTAAGACGCGGGTTCCTCGGCGGTTTGTGTTACGGCGGCTTGTGAATTATTGCGTACAAGCCAGAGCGAAGGTACCGCGAGGACAGCACCGGCAGTCGGGCCGATGAGATAGAGCCAGAGTGATTCCAGATGGCCGCTGACCAGGGCCGGGGCCAGGGAGCGGGCCGGGTTCATCGAGGCGCCGCAGATCGGGCCGGCGAACATGGCTTCCAGAGCGATCACGGCGCCAATCGCGACACCCGCGAGGATGCCGGTCTCTTTCGCGCCGGTACTCACGCATAAAACGACAAACATCAGGATCCAGGTGAGAACCGCTTCGAGTATCAACGACTGGATCTCCGTGCCGGCAGGCAGGGTCATGCCGTAGTTGGTCAGGCCCGGGAACGTGATTTTCAACAGCAGGCAGGCGACGAGGGCGCCGATGACCTGGCAGATGATGTAGGGGAGCACCTGGTTGCCCGGGAAGCGTTTGCCGACCCAGAAGGCGATCGTCACGGCGGGGTTGATATGTGCGCCGGAGATTTCGCCGATGGCGTAAATAATCGCGGTGACAACCAGGCCGAAAACCAGGGCGATGCCGACGTGCGTCACGGTTCCTTCGGAAACCTGGTTAGTGACGATGGCGCCGGCGCCGCAGAACAGCAGAATGAAGGTACCGAAGATCTCCGCGAAGTATTTTTGCATCAGTGGTCGTATCCCAGGAGTGATTTTTAAAGGGGCAGTGGTCGTTTAATCGTTTTCCGGTCGGGGTGGATTGAGCCAGTGTCCGGAAGGATCGGAACCGGCGACAATGACACCTTTGGCGTTCCAGTCCATCCCGGCGCGGACGTCTGCGGCACAATAGCGGAGAGTGAGTCCACAGCGGCGGCGGTCGGACTGGTTGGCTTCGGAACCGTGCAGGAGCAGGTCGGAGTGAATCGAAATCTCGCCGGCTTTCAGAGTATCGTCAACGGGAGCGCCGTACTGTTCGGGATTGTCGATGGTCTGATTAAGTACGTTGTCTTCGTGGGAACCGCTGGGGCGGTAGGTCATATGTCCGTAGTGATGACTGCCGGCGATGAATCGCATGTTGGCGTTTTCCGGGTCGGCGTCATCGATGGCCAGCCAGACCGTGACCGCCTTGGAGGGGGACAGGGGCCAGTAACTGGCGTCCTGATGCCAGGAGACGGCCTTCCCGTCATGGGGCATTTTGCAGAAGAAATGTGATCCCCAGGCGATGACATTTTCGCCGAGCAGGTCTTTGACGTGGGCGACGATCCTGGGATGGGTGAGCAGATCGTAGACTTTACCGTACTTCATGTGGGCAGTGCTGATCGAGTAGCTGTTACCACCCGCGGCGATGACCTGCTCCAGCAGTCGATCAAAGTATTCGCGGTTGGCGATGACTTCCTGGTCGTCAAAGATGCGAATGCCACGGAGGAAGCCGTCGCGGTTGAAGTCTTCGATCTGTGCGACCGTCAGCAGTTGCGGATCAGCAGTGGTGGAAGGATAGAACTTGAGATCGCGCTCAAGTTGAGACAGTTCTTCTTCGAGGGGGACTGCCTTGAATTCTTTGGAGTCAGCCATACCGGTTCTCGTCGTGTTTCAAGAGAATGAATGAGTCGCTGTTTCAGCCGGCGGAAGTGCCGGTTCTCCCACGGGAGAGATCAGAATTCATTGTAAATCGGAACAGGTCGGGGAACAACTTCGAAGTGGAAGTTCACGAGGATCGAGGTGGAGCGGGTGCGATAGGGCTATCATCATCGGGTAACCGGGGATGTATTTAGTCATCCATCAGGTCGGGTGGCCTCGAATGGAATTCGAGGTTGTCGGAGACAACAGGAGGTTGCGGTGTACGCGTTCTGCTGTGGGGGAGTGCACCTCATCTCAGGGATGCAGGTTGGTGGATTTGCTCTGAACCGATCGATTTTTCTGAGACCTCCTGCTCGCTGCGCTCGGCTCGGATGATATCCGAGCCCACCCTTTCTATTGGGGCCTGGATGGAACAGTTGGTGCTGCTGAGTGAGAGTGTGTCTTTGCAAAGGGGAAGAACCGGGGCTCACGTTCTGCGGCTAATTTTGAATTGCCGCGCTGTCGCGAGGGTTGTTGCACGTGCCTACGACTTACTGGCTGCTTTATCCGTTTTGGTTTTGGCCGTCGTGGTGGTGGTTGTGGTTGCTTTGCGGCTGGCGGCACTGGCGGCGAGCCCTTCGGCGGAGATCAGGTGCACGAGGTCCTGGGCATTCTGGTCCATTTCCATCACGAGTCCATCCACGCGGCCGGCCAGGTACATGTACATGATCAGCGAGGGGATGGCGATGCCCAGACCGAAGGCGGTAGTGAGCAGGGCCATCGCGATGCCGACGGCCAGTTCTTCCGCTTTGCCCATCGCGCTGCTGTTGGCGATTTCGTTGAAGGCCTGGATCATGCCGATCACGGTTCCCAGCAGACCCATCAGGGGGGCGACTGTGGCGACGCCGTTGATCACGCGGAGGTGTTTACGAAGTTGTGACAGCTGACGTTCGCCGCCGTCAATGATGGCCTGTTCCACTTCGACACTCGGCTTGCCCCATTTTCGAACGCCGTGCGCGAAGACCGAAGCAATCGGGCTCGGGTTTTCCTCACACAGTTTGAGGGCGGAGCGTGCGTTGAGTTTGCCGTCCCTAAGCAGCTTGAGAAAGCGGCTGACAAAGTGTTTGGGTATGACGCGGCCGGAGCGGAGAATCACCAGGCGTTCGATGATGAACCACATGGAGATGATGGAAGCGATCACGAAGGGGAGCAGGAAGTAGCCCATCTCTTCGATGATGTCTTCGGGCGTGGAAGGGATCACCTGACGTTGTTTGACGGCGGCCACCGATTCGGGCAGGGGGCCGTCGGGATCCGCTGCTTCTACAAGTTTGTCGCCCCGCTGTTCGACGACTTTGGGTAGTCGCTCCTGTGCGGAGGCGAACGGGGAGAAGAGGACCAGCGTCACCAGGAGTGTCAGGACCAGACTGACCAGTCGTCGAGAGGGACTCTGGACCGCGAGATCGGGAGTAGAGAATTCCTGCGGACTGTGGAAGAGTTTGATCATGAACCAGGGGTATCGCTGTGTAATGACTGATAAACCGGCCCGGAGCTTAGCCGGATCAACCGGAAGAGAGGCGCGGGATTGGATGAACCTGACTTACCTGGGTGGGGAATTCAGGCCGTGCTCTAGTTTACGCGAGATGGAATATGGCGTCGAGTCTGGATTGGAATTTCCCGCGGTTCGATTTCCTGATGCACGAACTTTGGGAACAGGCAGACAGTGTCCGTCAGGTGCCGGCCCGGGGCTGGACCTGCTGGATGCGCTCTTTGACGCGGGCGGCCAGTTCGTGTTCCGGGAAACGCTTCAAAAAGTCCTGATATGTTTTCAACGCCTGTTTCCATTCCTTCAGAGCTTCGTGGCACATGCCGGCCTGAAACAGGGCCGGGGCCTGCCATTCGGGGAATTTATATTGAATATCGACCTGCAGATAGGCGAGCAGGGCTTCCTTGAATTTCTCCTGGATCATCAGGGTTTCAGCGAGCAGGAACTGGCACTTGGCCGCGGTTTCGGTGCGGCGGCTGTTTTCCGAGTCGATGATTTTCTGGAAGACTTTGCGAGCCTCGTCGAATTTGGCCTGATTCTTCAGGCTGCGTCCCAGGACCTCTTCTGCCTGGTAGAGGAAGGGGCTCTCCGGATCCCAGCTGCGGAACTGGTCGACGGTTTTCTGGACTTCCGCATATTTTTTCTGCCGGAAGTAGGTCTCAGCAAGCAGCACCCAGACCCGTGGATACCAGGGACGGTCGCCCAGCTGTTCGGTCTGTTCTTTGGTTGTGAGAGTCAGCAGTTCTTTCTGAGCCGCTTCGACCTGGTTCAGATACAGGGCGGCTTCCGCCTGGTGGAAACGGGCGAAGGCCGCGTATTCATTCTGGGGGAACCGCTTGAGCAGATCCTGGCTGAACTTTTCGACCTCTTTCCATTTCTGCTGTTCCAGATTGATTTCAATCAACCGGTAGAGGGAGACTTCCTGCACCTTCTGATCGGATTTCTCGGAAGCCTGCAGGGCGTCGAATTCTTTTGCGGCGGCATCGAGTTTGCCGGCAATGAGATCGCTTTCGGCGAGGCTCAGGCGGGCATTGTCAGCCAGGTCACTGTCCGGGGTCTCTTTGACGAGTCGGCGGAAGATCGCGTCTGACTCATCGAACATTTCGGCTTCGTAATTGATGAGTGCCCATTCATCGAGGATCTTATCCAGGTTGTCGGGCTTGGGGAATTTCGTCAGCAGGGCTTCGTAGGCTTTGTTGACTTCATCGATTTTTTTCAGCTGGAACAGCGTGCGAGCGGCCTGCAGTCCCGAGAGCATTGCGTAGCGCGAGGGGGCGAACTGCTTGAGGGTCTGCTGATAAACGTCGACTGCGGGCTGGAGCTTCTGGTCGCTTTCCAGGCTGCGGCCCTGCATGTAAGAGGCTTCCGCGGCCAGCGGGTTCTTAGGGAACTCTTTGGTGAACTGTTCAAAGTGCGTTGCCGCCGCGGGGAATTCATTCAGCTGAAACTCACTCCAGGCGAGGCCCGACAGGCCGGCCGGGAATTCGGGAGACGTCGCACCGCGCTCGACAATTTCAGCGAAGAACTTCTTCGCGCGGCTCCACTGCTGGTTTTCGTAATTGCGTTCGGCCAGTTGTCGATAGGTCTGAATCAGCAGATCGAGATTCGGTTTGCGTTTTTCCAGTTCGGCCAGGTACTGATCGACTTCTGCGGGCTTGTCGTTTTTGGAAGTGAGGATGGTCAGGTTTGCGAGGATCTGATCGTAGCGGGGTTCATTGGGGAACTGCTTGAGATACGTTTTGGCCAGCGACTCCGCTTCCGGGAATTTCTGCAGCGAGTTGAAGTTGTTGCTTTGCAGGATCAGGGCGTCCGCGTATTCGCTGGTGGATTTGTCGGTGTTCGTGTCATCGAGGTACGGTTTCAGAACGTCGATCGATTTCTGGTATTCTTTCAGCTTCTGATAAGTCCGCGCGAGGTACAGACGGGCCAGCAGTTGTGTGTTCTCGAGCTTGCTCTGGTCGAGCACGTTTTGAAAGTGTTTGACGGCGGCCTGCAGATCTTCGGGCTTGCCCTGGGCATCGCTGATGCGTCCTTTGAGCAGTTCCTGATGCAGGCGGAGTCCACTCTGGGGATACTCTTTTTCGAACCGGGCAGCGAGTTGGGCAGCTTCTTCGAGTTGATCGCTGAGCAGGGCGGCTTCGATGGCGAAGTGCAGGCTGTCGTCGGCGAGCTCACTCTGAGGCGCCTGCTTGACCAGATCCAGGAACAGGGTTTTGGCCTGAGCCTGTTGGCCGCTGCGGAGCAGAGCTTCGGCCAGCTGGTAGTTGATCAAGGGCTGCTGGGCGGTCGAAGGTTTAGCTTTCTGTGCCTGTTTCAGTGCGGTGATGGCTTCCGAGAGTTGACCGGCGGCCTTGAGACTGACCCCTTTCCAGTAGAGGGCGTTGGCGGCCTGCGCGGGATCTTTGGCGACGATGTCGAACTGTTCCACGGCCTTGTCGTACTGTTTCAGATCGTAAAAGGCATAGCCGGCATTCAGGCGAGCCGTGATGCCCAGGGGACTTTCGGGGAATTTGGTGGGCAGTGCCAGAAAGGCATCCGCGGCCTGTTGGAATTGTCCGCGATCAAAGAGTGATGTGGCCAGTGCCATCTGGGCGTCGCTGGCCCGGGAGTGGGTTTTCTGACTGGCGATCTGCTGGAAGCGTTTCTCTGCTTCTTCGGGTTGTTTGTTCTGCAGGTAAGCGGACGCGAGACCGAACTGGGCATCCTGCGACATGGCGCCTTCCGGGTGCCGATCGAGGGAACGCTGGAAACTCTTGATCGCCAGGTCAGCTTTCCCCTGTCGGAGCAGCGCATCCCCGAAATAGGCATAGGCCCATTCTTCGAGGGCGTGATTGGGGTAGCGTTTGAGGAAGTCGGTGAACTCGGACTCGGCTGCTTTCAGATCGTCGAGCAGGTAACTGCACTCGGCGACGCGATACAGGGCGTCGGGGAGATTCTTATTCTGGGGATACTGCTTCACGTATTCCCGCAGAATATCGCGGGCTTCCTTATACTTCTGCTGATTGACGAGCGTGAGTCCCAGGTAGAATTTCGCCAGCGGCACGTTTTCGTGGTTGGGGTATTCCTTGAGGTACTTCTGAAACGTCTCGGTCGCCAGTTCCCAGCGGTTCTGCTTATAGAGGCCGATAGCCAGCTGAAATTCATCACTGGCTTTGTCGGCCCGGACCAGGGTGGTCGGGAGCAGGCAGAGACAGAGTAAAATCAGGGCGAACCTGTTGAGGGAAGAGGCATCAAAGGAAGGGAGCCGGAAACGTTGATTCATCATATTGAAATCGTCTGATCGGTCTTAATTAAGGAATCGTGAACACGCTCCCATCTTATCGTGGGAGTTCAGGCCGAGGCAAGCGGGCATCGCGAAAACTGCTTTTTCCCCGACGAAAACCCGCTTTAAAGGCTGTATTCTGCGCAGAAATATCCCCGTAACCCAACTGTCGATCGTTGGTTATCGACTGGTGTTCAGACTACGGGGAAGCGGTGGGCGGACGAACCGGGATCAACTGCCCTGGAAATGCTGGTCGGCGAAGTTGAGGTACTGTTCCCAGTCGAAGTCGGTCACATCGTGTTTGCCGGTGCGGATGTGATAGCCCATCTGCTTCTGCACGGGTTCGTTGATGCCGGGCATCTTGTCTGCACCGAAGCCGGAGGTGCCGAGCAGCTTGTAGACGGGTTCCGCGTATTTGACGGAGAGGAATTCCCCCTTGGGATCGGCCCAGCGGTCTTCGACGGCACTGGCGACGTAGACGGGGCGGGGGGCGATCAGTGAGATCAGCATGTGTTGATCGACGGGGAGCTCGTTTTCCTTGTCGATGTACTTGTTGAAGTTGTCACAGAACCAGTGCGGGAACGAATTGTTGATGACGTGCAGGGTTTCACCGAAGCGGCGCCGACTGAGGGCGGCACCGCCACAACCAGAGTCGTTGGAAATGACAATCGCAAATCGCGGGTCCTGCGCGCCGGCCCAGAGGGAGGTTTTCCCGAGACGGGAGTGTCCCATGACGGCGACTTTGTTCGCGTCGATCTGTTTGTCGGTTTCGAGGTAATCCAGGGCGCGGCTGAGTCCCCAGGCCCAGGCAGCGATCGTGCCCCATTCATCGGGCGCGGGTTTCTGTTTGGAATTGTAGAGGGCGTGCACGCCGTTCTTGAAGCCGTCGTCATAGTCGGGGTCGATGTCGCCGCAGTAGATGGCGACGAGTCCGTAGCCACGATCGATGATCTTTTCGATGGGCCAGCGGGACGATGATTTGCCTCGCGAGGCTTCGGTCGCTTTATGATCGACGATGCCTTTGTCTTTGTTGGCCCGCATCCAGTGATCGTTGAGTTTAACGTCTGTCTCATCGGTGATGGTGTGGTTGCCGTAAAAGTTGAGACCCATGAAGACAGGGACCGGCTTGGTGGCTTTCGCGGGGAGATAGATCAACAGATCCATCCGCGGTTCTTCTTTCTTGCCCGAGAAGTAGACCGAGACTTCCTTACGGATGGCCTTGCCGCCGAGGGCGTCGTTCTTGACGGAGGTGACTTCGAACAGCATGTCTTCGGGGGCTGCGGGGCTTTTGCCGTAGACTTCAGTTTCGAAGAGCTCCAGAATTTCGGGGCGGCGGACCTGCTGCCATGCTTTAGCTGAGTCGACCTTTTTCCCTTTATTGGTGACGAGCGGGTCGGGGAGTTTGAATTCCGGGACCTGGCTTTCATCGTAATTGGGTTTGGGACGTTGCGCGTGGGCGGCGGGAGTCAGCAGCAGCGTTAGGCTGAGCAGGAACAGCAGACGTTTCATGGTGAGGCGGCCTTTATATTCTGGTGGGACATCGATTGTGAGTTCTGAGGTTACTATTCTCAATCGTGCCGGTTTCCGCAAGGATTGGCAATATGAAACCGGCGGTGGACCGCAAAAAGCTCGAAATTCTGGAACCACGAAAAGCACGAAAGACACGAAAATTCTGCTGGGTGAGGGCTGTGTAATATACTATTGAAAATCAAGGAATACTCAGTGATTCCAGTTTTTTGATGACATCATTGTATTTCGCGGAGACAAGTCCGGCCCTTGGGTGGTACCGGAATCCGGAGTGTTCACGACCTGCAGCTTTCAGTGCCTGTTCGGCATGGCTGCGGGCCGATTCTACATCATCGGTATCAGCGGCAATCAAGGCGTGGGCGGTGTGCCAGAGAAATTCGTCCAAGGGTAACTCCAGGTCGGAGGCTGCCAACTGCAATAATTCACTGGCGCGGTTGTAGCAGTCTTGAATCCCGCCCGTGGCAATCAAGTAAGGGAGATTGTGTCTCGCACGACTCTGCACGTTGGGAAACTCGGCCTCGCGGGCAAGTGCGTCTTCATAAGCGACCAGTGCCTCCTCAATGCGGTCGCGTGACAGTAGTGCTTCGGCTCGTGTGCCGTGAGCCCATGCTAGAAATAAATCATCATATTCAAAGTAGCGATCAAGTAATTTAAGGGAGACCTCGGGATGAGTTTCTACCAGTGTGGTTGCCTGGATCCGGAGGTACTGAGCCTTATCTCGTGCTCGCGTCAACTTTTCATTGAAAGTACGTTCAATTTCAGCGTTCCAGGTTGTGTTTCGATACCAGTCATCGTTCATTTACACGAGATTCTTCGTCAAAATGGTCGAAATGGTTTTTATAATTTGAAAGTATGATTCTGTGCAGCAAGGTCGAGTCTTTCTGTATCCTGCCTCGGATCGAATCCCAGCATCGATTCACAAAATGTGATCTTTCTACTTTGCAAGCGTGATCAATTTCGCCACGATTGGCAATATGAAATCAGAATCAGATTGGAAAAGCTGGTTGTTTCTTTATCCGCTGCTGCAGGGTCTGGGCGGCGTGGGGTGGTGATGTCTGTTGCTGGCGGTGCCGGAGAGTCGGGCGCTGTTTCTGTCGGAGACACTGTCGGAGCGGGTGCTGCTGGCGTTCTGGCTGCCGGACGGCGTGGTGTTTGTGGGCGGTTCTTTTGTGCTGGCGTATGGTCTCTGGCGGCAGCGCTGCTGGGCGGGGCCGGTGTTGTATTTTCTGACGGGCGGCATTGCTTATGTGAGCCTGTACTGTCTGTCGCTGAGCCTGACGACGCAGGGGGGCTGGCTGGGAACCTGTCTGATGCTGGTGTGTCTGGGACTGATGTTGCTGGTTGGTTTGATTCATACGGGCCGATGTTGTGGGAAAGCCGGGGATGTTCAAGATCACGTTTCGACCGACGCGGGCTGAGACGCCACTGTGGTGGCTGCTGCTGAAGATTGTGCTGCAGACGGTCGTGTTCTGGACGCTGTTTCTGCTGGTGTTCCCGGCGGGGCTGATCTGGCTGGAAGGTGTTCTCGGCTGGCCGGCGTTTCGGTTCGACGGGCAGCGGGTGCTGGGAGTGATCCTGTTTGTGCTGGGGGGGAGCCTGGGGCTGACGAGCGGGGCGACGATGGGCATTTATGGTCGCGGAACGCCGGTCCCTTTCGATACGGCACGGCAGCTGGTGGTAGCGGGACCGTATCGGTTTGTGCGGAACCCGATGGCGATTGCAGGGCTGGTGCAGGGGGCCGCCGTGGGTTTGTATTTCGGTAGCGGGCTGGTTCTGGCGTACGTGGTAGTGGGCATGGTGCTGTGGAATATTTGTGTGCGGCCGATAGAAGAGCAGGACCTGGAGACGCGGTTCGGGGAGGCGTTTGTGGCGTATCGCCGGGAGGTGCGGTGCTGGGTGCCGCGGTGGAAGGGGTATCGAGTGGTGGGGAAATAAAAGGAAATTTGTATGAACCACGAAATGCACGAAAGACTGCTGGGGAGGATTTGACTCGAAAGAGAGACCATTAAGATTTTGGGAAATCAACCGGTTGATGTTGATCGTTTGTTGCCGGGTTAAGAAGATGGGTTGCTGATCTGGCATGTGTCTGAATTCGATTTTATGATCATTAATCGCTGCAACGAACAATGTATCTGGGTAGAACCGTTTCGTTCCCTTTTTTGAACCTGGGAAATAGTGTAATGCCATACACGGCTGAGCAGTTTCAATATTTCGAGCAGTTGATCAGGGGGGAAGCTGATATCAGCTGGCGCGCCTGGTGGAAACGGAATGAAGCGACGCTGAAAGTGCAGTTGCCACGGGCAGAATATCTGCGGATCAAGTTTGGACTGGTTGAGTACGCTTTTAAGCTGTTGCAGGAAGCGGGGGTCGATATTGAATGGGGACCGGCGGCGTCTCGCGAGCACTACTATGCAAGACTGCATGAATCAGTGCTGGATGAAAAGGGGCGTCCCTCGGCTGAGTTCCAGCGGAAAAAGTACCAGGGTGCGTTACGGGACTTGAAGGCGGGAGATCAGGAAAAGGCTCAGAGGAAGATTAAAAGGATCATCAGGCAGGCGTTGAAAAACCGCGAAGAATATGAGTGTGAAGAACTCTGTGACATCCAGTTTGATGGGGCGCAGATGCTGGCCAGTGGCATCGATGATGAAATTAAGCTCGGCCTTGCTCTCACCCGAGAGATCGCCAGCCTGGAAGACACCGATGATATCATCAGTGTGCCAATTCAGTATGCTCGAGACGCGTTGGCGAAATACGAAGGTACCTGATGAGGGCGGGGATTCTGGTGCTGACGAGTCTCTTCTGTCAGTATCCTGCTCGCTGCGCTCGGCCCGAGTTGCGTTCGGGGCGACCCGTTGAGGAACCACGAAAAACACGAAAGATTCGAAAAATTGTGAGCGGGATGGGGGCTGAACTCGAAAACTGCTTGATCAGTCATCCTCTTCTGTCTTTTCGAACTCGCTGGAGTGGGTTTGCGAACGTTTTCTGATGAGTTCTTCGAGGCTTGTGATTCCCATAAAAGCAGGCATCGCGCCCATTGATTTGTCAGTAGGAATAAATACGACAGAAGACTTCCCCTCAAGGCAGATCTCATAGAGCATGTTCATAGATCGCAGTTGAAGGGCAATGGGATTGTCTGCGTATTTTTGGGAAGCAGCAATAATGGCATCGGCAGCCAGTTGTTCCGCATCAGCCAGGATCACACGTGCGCGTTTTTCGCGTTCCGCAGCCGCTTCGCGCGCAATGGCATCTTCCAGCTCTTTGGCAACAATGACGTCCTTGATTTCTACAGAAATCACGGTCACTCCCCATTTGGAAACGAATCCATCAATGTGCTCTTTCAGCCGCTTTCCGATTTTGTCCCGTTCAGCGAGGAGCTCGTCCAGATTTGATTTCCCTACCATGTCCCGGATCGAGGATCGCGCGCTAAGCTGTGTGGCTTTGTGGTAGTTATCGACGTTCAAAACGCACGCCTTGGGATCCATCACCTGGTAGAAGAGGATCGCATCCACTTCTACCGGAATGTTGTCTTTCGTCAGTCCTACCTGCATGGGGACCGTGTAGGTGATAATTCGCAAGTCGATCCGGTAGAGAACACGCGTGACGAAGGGGATGTAAAAGTATAAACCCGGCTCAACCATTCGGTAAAACTTCCCGAGGAAAAACAGGGCGTGACGCTCCCATTCTTTTACTGTACCAAAGAAAAACATGTGCATTGTCCTGGATGGAGGAAGCCGACATGGAACCAGTTATTAAAGTGCGCCACATGAAAAGCGGCAGGTATCAAAGGTGCTGTTCCTTTTATCATCCCCGAGTTCTGATGACTTAACAACTGCTTTTTAACAGATTAACGATTTTCCACGCAGTGGCTAAGTATTTTTCTGCAATACCGTTGAATGGCGGTTTTGTGGAACCACGGCCGGTACGAAATTAACGAACAGTTGTGATATGATGGAAAGGGTTACTGAGCCCCGTTTCACATGCTCCAACAGGATTGAAGTTGGATGAGAGAAAAGCTGATCGATGAAATCAGGTCGGAGCTGGATCGGCTGTCAGTTCGGTCTTATGCAGAGAGCCAGTCGATCTATGCCGACCAAAAACAATTGAGGCATTTGCGTCACCTGCTCAGTCGGGCGGCTGCGCTGCAAGCAGAGGGAGTGGCTGATTTTTCGCGCTGTGTCTATGATGTGGCTCCCGGTTCGTCCCGGTTGGCGCGGTTGACTTCAGAGTTGTGAGCGACGATGTGTGTGGTTTTCGTTTTCAGGTGCGCTGACATTTTACTATTTGACTCAAACCATTCGATTCTAAACAGGGGCCGGTGCTATGGATGACAGTCAATTAACTGAATATGCAGCGTATTGGGGAGACGAAGCTGAAGAATTTTTGCTTGTCTCGTCCGGAGCGGATCTAAATGATTTATCAGATTGCCTGATCTTTCACGAAGAGAGTCGTTGCTACGATGTTATTGAAGATGACGAGGCCTCTCTGGAGGTGAAGATTCGTATGCGCGAGGCCGGTGTGCCTGTGGTCCATATGGATGATCTCAATAAACCTGACGGTTGATTTGTTCTGCCGGATTCCTCTTCACTGCGAATTGTATTCGGGTTATTCGTCAACCTTTTTACGGCGGTTAGCGTCTTGACGCTCAGGGTTGGTGGGCATTTTGGTGTCCCTTGGGCGTTGATACTGGTTGTATGTCGCCAGGCGGGAGGACACATGGGTCCTCCCCTACAACTTCAGTCGCCTGGGTGAATCAGGGGGGATTCTCACTCGCCGAAGTGTTGTTTGAGGAAGGCGAGGCTTTTGTTGTTGGACCAGCGGTGGCCGCCTTGGAAGAAGTCGGCGTCGATGTTTTCTTCTGCATCCAGGACCTGGTAGACCTGCTGCAGTTTTTTATAGCCCTGGCGGGCGGCTTCGATGGGGAAGATTTTGTCTTCGATGCCGTTGATGAGCAGGACCGGGCGGGGGGCGTGCAGGGCGACGACGTCGGACATTTCGCCGAACCGCATCATCTCGGGCATACACTGACACAAGCAGTGCGGCATGGCGTAGTAGGAGGCGCGGTAGCTTGAGAAGGCGCCGGCGATCATGGTGAGCTTGACGCGCTCGTCGAGGACGGGGAGGTACATGGCGGTAGCTCCGCCTCCGGAGAGGCCGGCGGCAGCGATGCGGTTGGGGTCGACTGCGTCCTGTGTCTGCAGGAAGTCGATGACGCGCATGGCGTCCCAGCTGCGCTGGCCTTGGGGGGTACTGCCGATGAGGAGGGCGTTCATGGTCATCTGCAGGCAACTGCGTTTGGTGTGTGAGACGCCGCGATCCTGGTCGCCGGCGGTTTCGTTCCAGCCCCGCATGACGATGGCGGCGGAGACGTAGCCGTGCTTCGCGAAGTAGACGGCGTAGTCGAGTTCGCTCTGGCGGGTCTTTTCTTTGTCGGCTTTGGTTTTGCCTTCATCGATGTAGGGGATGATGCCGCTGTGTCCGTGCATGCAGACAATCGCGGGGACTTTTTTCTTTAAGTTGTGCGGGACGAAGTAATAGACGGGAGCCCAATAGGCGGCTTCGGTGCGGACAAAGACTTTGTGGCGGGTGAAGGTGTCGAACTCTTTCTTTTCGGCCCACTTGACTTCCAGGGGGACGCGCTCGGGCATTTTACCCAGGATGCGGGTGACGGTCGGATGAAACTGTTTTCGCCAGGCTGCGTGTTCGGCTTTGTTCGTGGCCTGCCAGGCCTGCAGCGGTTCCATGGCGTCGGCGAGTTGCTGGTAGCTTTCGGTGACGGTAAATGGTTTCTCGGCGGGGTTGCGTTCTGCTGCGGTGGTTGGGGTGATGCAGATGCAGGAGAGCAGGGTGATGAGCAGGCTGCGGGTGAGTGTTTGCATGAGGTTTGACCGTTGTTCAAAAACAGGGGGCGGGTGACTTAGTGTATCATTCTATTACAGGGGAACGCTGGGGGAAGGTC